>NZ_JASCAS010000030.1:0-80207 GCF_029967615.1 Aeromonas sp. V90_14
TACCGGCCTGTCACGCCGGGGGTCGCGGGTTCGAGTCCCGTCCGCTCCGCCACTAATTTGAAAGGCCTTCCCATCTGGGAAGGCCTTTTTGCTATCTGATTTTGGCGAATGAAATAAGGAAACAAAGGGCAACAGACTGGGCTGGGACTCGCCACTGGCAACTAGGTCCCTGTCTGTTGCCCTTTGTGCTTGAGCCGGACTCTGTCCGTCTCCCCGTCCGCTCCGCCACTACTTAAGAAGCCCAGTCTAACGACTGGGCTTTCTTTCATTTTCGGCACTGCACTCATGTCCCTGAATAACCTCTTTCGCCTCACGCGGCTCAGTAAAACACGCAGAGCCAGACGGTAGTCATGTCGGGGTGGGTCCATTCCACCCGGTGTTTCTGGCGGGCGGGAATGTTGATGTGGTCGCCCGGGCCCAGCTGTACCAGCTGCTGTTGCTGGGTCTGCGGATCGATGAACAGCAGGCTGGCTTCCCCCTGTACCACCAGGATCCACTCATGTTCATCCTGATCGTACCATTCACCCGGGGCGGTTTGATGACCGTGGGAGAGGATGCGTTCGATCCGCAGATGGTTGGTGCTGACCAGATCCTGAAAGAGTTCGGTAGGCAGTGGCGAGGGAATATCGTTCAGCAGATTGCGCGTGTGCATGGGTATCTCCCGTCTGACAGTGCGAGTGGTTCTCTGCAGTATAGGAGCGAGCCTGGTAGGCAAAGGTGAGGTCCGTGACAGGCAGGCGAGCAAATTCGTGTCCGAACGAGAACGATTGCGGCCATTTTGATGAAAAAATCAGGGAATTCGCTGCAATTCCGACAAATTCTTGCTATTTTGCGCGCCACGAAAGCAAACGATTTCCTTCACACTTTCAGGACAAGTTATGGCAAAGCAAGATATGGCCGCCCAATCAGGGAACGGCGGCTTTTTGGACTCTTATTTTTCCATTTCTGCGCGCGGCAGCAGCGTGCGCCAGGAGTTGCTGGCCGGGTTGACCACCTTCCTGGCTATGGTTTACAGCATCATAGTGGTGCCAAACATGCTGGGCGCCGCCGGTTTTGAACAGGGGCCGGTGTTTGTCGCCACCTGCTTGATCGCCGCCTTCGGCTCTTTGCTGATGGGTCTGTGGGCCAAGCTGCCGATGGCCATCGGTTGCGCCATCTCCCTCACCGCCTTTACCGCCTTCAGCCTGGTGCTGGGGCAGGGGCTGAGCATCCCGGTGGCGCTGGGCGCCATCTTCCTGATGGGTGTTCTGTTCACCCTGATCAGCGTCACTGGCGTGCGCCAGTGGATCTTGGACAACCTCCCCTCCGGCATCGCCCACGGCACTGGCATCGGCATCGGTCTGTTCCTGCTGCTGATCGCCACCAACGGCGTCGGCATGGTGATCAAGAACGAAGGCGCCGGTCTGCCGGTGCAGCTGGGTGAAGTGACGGCCTTCCCGGTCATCATGACGGTGCTGGGTCTGGCCGCCATCTTCGGTCTGGAGCGTCGCAAGGTGCCGGGCGGCATCCTGATGGTGATCATCGCCATCTCCATTCTCGGCCTTGTGTTCGACCCGAAAGTGACCTGGCAGGGCTTTTTCGCCATGCCGAGCCTGACTGGCGAGAAAGGCTCCCTGGTGGGCAGCATGGATCTGCTGGGCGCCCTCAACCCGGTGGTCATCCCCACCGTACTGGCACTGGTGATGACCGCGGTGTTTGATGCCACCGGCACCATCCGTGCCGTGGCCGGTCAGGCGGGTCTCATCAACGAACGTGGCCACATCATCAGCGGCGGCAAGGCGCTGACTGCCGACTCCGTCAGCAGCATGGTGGCGGGCGCCGTCGGTGGTGCACCGGCTGCCGTCTACATCGAATCCGCTGCTGGCACCGCCGCCGGTGGCAAGACCGGTCTGACCGCCGCCCTGGTCGGCGTGCTGTTCCTGCTGATGATCTTCCTCTCGCCGCTGAGCTATCTGGTACCGGCCTACGCCACCGCGCCGGCGCTGATGTACGTCGGTCTGCTGATGCTGGGCAACGTCACCAAGCTGGATTTCAACGACTCGGTCGATGCGCTCTCCGGCATGCTGTGCGCCGTCTTTATCGTGCTCACCTGCAACATAGTTACCGGCATCATGCTGGGCTTCGTGGCGCTGGTCGTCGGTCGCCTGTTTGCCGCCGAGTGGAAGAAGCTCAACGTTGGCACCGTGATCATCGCCGTGGCGCTGGTGATCTTCTATGCCGGTGGTTGGGCCATCTAAGGCTCCCGGTTGACGTGAAGGGCTCCTGCGGGGGCCCTTTTTGTTGGCTGTGAGACGGCTAACAGTTTTCCTCATATTGGCTCCGCACTGTTTCAGATTGAAACGCCGACGTCCCTTCTGCTGTTTCAAATCCGAACCAAACTCCCGGTTATTTTTATCCTGTTTTCTGTCGTTAGACTGGCTCCATCAACCATCTGCCTACCCGTGTGGTGGCAAGCCAAGGAGTGAGCCATGAAGAAACTGATCAATGCCGTCGATGCCGTGGTCCGTGAACAACTGATGGGGATGGCAGCCGCCCACCCCGAGCTCAAGGTCCGTATCGAGCCACACTACATCACCCGTGCCGACTCCCCCGTGATGGGCAAGGTGGCGCTGGTCTCCGGCGGTGGCAGCGGCCACGAGCCGATGCACGGCGGTCTGGTGGGCAAGGGAATGCTGGATGGTGCCTGCCCCGGCGAGATCTTTACCTCGCCGACCCCGGATCAGATGTATGAGTGCGGCCAGGCGGTCGACGGCGGCGCCGGCGTGCTGTTTCTGGTGAAGAACTACACCGGCGACGTGCTCAACTTCGAGACCGCGGTCGAGCTGCTGCACGGGGACGGGGTCAAGGTGGGTTTTGCCCTGATCGATGACGATGTGGCGGTCAAAGACAGCCTCTATACCGCTGGTCGTCGTGGTGTCGCCACGACCGTGCTGTGCGAGAAGCTGGTCGGTGCCGCCGCCGAGGCGGGTTACGATCTGGCGCGCTGCGAGGCGCTGGCCCGCCGCATCAACAACCAGAGTCGTACCATAGGCGTCGCTACCCACGCCTGTACCGTACCGGCCGCCGGCAAACCCTCCTTCACCCTGGCGGACAACGAGATGGAGTTCGGCGTGGGCATCCATGGCGAGCCGGGCATAGCGCGCCGTCCCTTCACCAATCTCGACACCCTGGTGGGTGACATGTTCAATGAACTGGCGGACAACACCCCCTATGGCCGTACCCTGCGCCACTGGGACAGAACTTCCGGCAGCTGGCAGGAGGAGCACACCTTCATCGAGCCGTTCAACAAGGGCGATCGCGTCATCGCACTGGTCAACAGCCTGGGCGGTACCCCCATCTCCGAGCTCTACGGCGTCTATGGGCGTCTCGCTACCCTGTGCGAAGAGGCGGGCATCCATCTGGTGCGCAACCTGATCGGCCCCTACTGCACCTCCCTCGACATGACCGGCATCTCCATCACCTTGCTCAAGGTGGATGACGAGCTGATGACCCTGTGGGATGCCCCCGTTCACACCCCGGCCTTGCGTCGCGGCTGCTAAGGAGCCCTCATTCCCATGCTAAGCAAACATCAGATCGTCAACTGGCTGCTCGACTGCGAGCATATCTTCACCGAGCAGCGTGACTACCTCACGGCGCTGGATACCGACATCGGCGACGGCGACCACGGCCTCAACATGCAGCGCGGCTTTACCAAGGTGGCCGAGAAGCTGCCGGCAGTGGCGGACAAAGACATCGGTCAGGTACTGAAAACCACCGGCATGACCCTGCTCTCCTCGGTCGGTGGCGCCAGCGGCCCGCTCTACGGCACCTTCTTCATCCGGGCCGCGGCCAGCAGCGATGCCTGCCAGAGCCTGACCCTCGGCCAACTCGGCAAGATGCTGAGCGATGGAGTAGAGGGGATCGTCTCGCGCGGTCGCGCAGAGCCGGGTGACAAGACCATGTGCGATGCCTGGTGGCCGGCCCTGGCCGCCCTGCAGCAGGCGGAGCAGCAAGGCTTGCCGCTACCTGAGGCGCTGGACAAGGCGGTGGCTGCCGCTGCCGCCGGCACCGAGGCCACCATCCAGATGCAGGCCCGCAAGGGGCGCGCCAGCTATCTTGGCGAGCGCAGCATCGGCCATCAGGATGCCGGGGCCACCTCGACCCTGCTGCTGCTGACTGCACTGCGTGACAGAGCGAGGTTGTGACATGATCGGAATCGTAGTGGTCTCTCACAGCGCCATGCTGGCAGCCGGCTTGAAAGCGCTGGCCGACCAGCTGGGCAGCCCGGCGAAACTGTTGCTGGCGGCCGGGGTCGATGACCCCGACCACCCCATCGGCACCGACGCCATTGCCGTGATGAGTGCGATTGAAGAAGCGGATGACGGCAGCGGCGTGCTGGTGCTGATGGACTTGGGCAGCGCCCTCCTGAGTGCCGAAACTGCCCTCGAACTGCTGCCCCCGCAGCTGAGTGCTCGGGTGCGTCTCTGCCCCGCCCCGCTGGTCGAGGGCACTCTGGCCGCCGTGGTGGCGGCCGGTTCCGGCCTGACGCTGGATGAGGTGGCCGCCGAGGCGCTCGGCGCGCTGGGCCCGAAACAGGCGATGCTGCCGGGCAGGGTGGATCCGCAGGATGTCGAGGCCGCTCCTGCCCCCGACGACGGCTGGCTGCGCTGCGAGGTGGTGGTGGATAACCCCCATGGCCTGCACGTGCGCCCCGCTGCCCGCCTGGTGGCTGCACTCAAGCCTTTCGCCGCAGAACTCAGGCTGCAAAAGGAGGAGAAAGAGGCCAACCCCCGCAGCCTGACCCGGCTCACCATGCTCAACGTGCGCCAGGGCGACCGGCTCACCCTGCTGGCGCGCGGGGAGGATGCCGAGGCCGCCTTGGCCTGCTTCCAGCAACTGGCTGACGAGCGCTTCGGCGACTGACGCCACTGTTTCAAGGCGCTGCACCCGCTTGCTGAGCCGGTGCAGCCCCATTCAAGACGAAGGAGTCCCCGGCACTGCCGCCCCTTCGCCCCTGTTAGTTTCAAAAGATGTCTTATGAACTAGAGAGAGGGATAAAATATGGACCGCATCATCATCAGCCCCAGCAAATACGTGCAAGGCAACGGGGCTCTCGCCAATATCGGCAACTACGTCAAGGCGCTCGGCGCCAAGCCGCTGATCCTGGCCGACGCCTTCGTCACCAAGCTGGTTGGCGATACCGTGGCCACCAGCTTCCACGGGGCAGGCATCCAGCCCGAGTTCGACTGCTTCAACGGCGAGTGCTCCCGCCCCGAAATAGACCGCCTGCTGGCTCGCTGCAAGCAGACCCCGTTTGACGTCATCATCGGCATCGGCGGCGGCAAGACGCTGGATACCGCCAAGTCGGTCGCCTTCTACCAGCAGGTGCCGGTGGTCATAGTGCCGACGATCGCCTCCACCGATGCCCCCACCAGCGCGCTGGCGGTCATCTACACCCCGGAAGGGCAGTTCAGCGAATACCTGATGATCCCGACCAACCCCAACATGGTCATCATGGATACCGGCGTGGTCGCCCGCGCCCCGGTGCGGCTGCTGGTCTCCGGCATGGGGGATGCGCTCTCCACCTACTTCGAGGCGCGCGCCAACAAGGTGTCCGGTTGCAAGACCATGGCCGGTGGTGCCTCCACCCTGGCGGCGCAGGCCATCGCCGAGCTCTGCTACAAGACCCTGCTGGCCGATGGCTACAAGGCCAAGCTGGCGGTGGAGCAGGGGCTCTGCACCAAGGCGGTGGAGAACATCATCGAGGCCAACACCTATCTGAGCGGTATCGGCTTCGAGAGCAGCGGGCTGGCCGCCGCCCACGCCGTTCACAACGGCCTGACTCAGCTGGCCGAATGTCATCACCTCTATCACGGTGAGAAAGTGGCGTTCGGTACCCTGGTGCAGCTGGTGCTGGAGAATGCGCCGATGGCGGAGATCGAGACAGTGCTGGCTTTCTGCCGCTCGATCGGTCTGCCCACCAACCTGCATATGATGGGGGTCAAGGAGCTGGACATGGCACGGCTGATGGACGTGGCCAAGGCCTCCACTGCGGAAGGGGAAACCATCCACAACATGCCGTTCAAGGTCACCGCCGAGGACGTGCTGGCGGCCATCGTCACCGCCCACCGGCTGGGGCTGTAACTGGCCTCTGACAAGCGTGCCATATAGAAAGGCCCCGCATCTGCGGGGCCTTTTTGTTTTCAGCGAGCCTGTTGGGGACAGCTCGGGCCGGCGTCAGCCGTGATAGTCGGCAGGATCGATCTCGAGCAGTTTCAGCCGTCGCCAGAGGGTGGTGCGGCCGATCCCCAGTTGCTGGGCCATCTGGCTCACCTGCCCCTTGCAGGCGTGGGCGCAGCGCAGGATGGCTTGCCGCTCCAGCTCGGCCAGGGTGAGCAGCGGTTGTCCCACCACCTCGTCCGCCACCAGTTGATGGCCGTGGCGAATGGCGGCCGGCAGCGCCTCGGGCGGGATCTGCGATTGGCTGGAGTGAAGCAGGGCATGCTCGATGGCACTGCGCAGCTCCCCCAGGTTGCCGGGCCAGGGGTAGGCGAGCAGGCAGTCGAGGGCCGCCGGGTTGAACTGGCGCCCCGGCTGGCGCCCCTGCGCCCCCAGCTGCTGGCTGATGAGGCCGGGCAGATCCGCAGTGCGCTCGCGCAATCCCGGCAGCCACAGCTCGCACGCCTGCAGCGCATAGAGCAACTGCCGCCCGAAGTGCCCCGCCTGCACCTTCTGCTCCAGCGCGGCGCTGCTGGTAGCGATGATCCTTACCTTGAGCGGCAGGATGCGGGCCGAGTCGAAGCGCTGGAGGCGGCCGGTTTTGAGCAGTTGCAGCAGCGCCGCCTGCATGGGTGAGGAGAGGCACTCCACCTGCTCCAGCACCAGGGTGCCGCCGTGGGCCAGTTCGAACTTGCCGGCCCGCTCCTGTCCCGCTTCGTCGGAGCCCATCAGTTCCAGCGCCATCCGCTCGCTCGGCAGCGCCTGGCAGTTGAGGGTGACGAGCGGGCCGGCGGCCTGCTCGCTGCCGAAGTGGATAGCCTCCGCCAACTGGGCCTTGCCCACCTCCTCTTCGCCGCGCAGCAGGATGGGGCCCGGGCTTTGGGCCGCCTGCCTGGCGTAACGCAGCAGCTTGCGCATGGCGCTCGATTCCCCCACCAGCGCCGAGAGTTCGGGCACCGTCTGGCGCAGCTGATGGATGGCTCGCAGCCGATCGACCGGGTGCAGCAGCACGATAAAGCTGACGCCGTCCGGCCCGGGCAGCGGCTTGAGGCTCACCAGCGCACTGATGAACTCCGCCTCCTGCCCGCCCACCCGCTCCAGGGTTACCTCCACATGGCTCAGGGTAGTCTGCCCCTTGATGGCGAGCTGCAAGCGCTGGGGCAACAGCAGGTGCTGCTCCAGCGGCTGGCCGAGACAGAGATCCGGGTCGAGCCGCAGCCGTCTGGCCGCCAGGGCGTTGAGGTAGCGCAGCCGGCCCTGGGGATCCCAGGCCAGTACGCCATCATCCATGCCGTCCAGCAGGGCGTAGAGCTCGCTCAGGTGGTGCTGGGACTCCTGCATCAGGGTCTCCATCTGCAGCAGGTGGGCCAGCTCGCGCCCGGCGCTGACGGTGAGCGCCAGATCACCGGCGCTCGCCTCTTCCACCTTGCAGGTCAGCGCCATGATGGCGACCTGACGGCCGTTGCTGTTGTAGACCGGGCTGGCGCAGCAGTGCCAGGGGTGCAGGGTCTGGTTGAAGTGCTGGGTACCGCTGATGCAGAGCGGCATCCCCTCCAGCGCGGCCAGGTTGATGGCGTTGGTGCCGATGCGCCCCTCGCTGAAGAAGGCGCCGGGGCCAAATCCCAGCGCTGCCAGTTCGCGCAAGGTGTCGGGGTGGCCGGTGCGCGCCAGCAGGCAGCCGCTCTCGTCGGTGAGCAGCAGGGCGCAGGGGCGCCCCTCCATGAATTCGTAAAGATCCTCGAGCGCCATCTCGCCGGTGGTGAGCAGGTCGCGCTTGCGCTGGCGCAGGCTCTGCAAGGTCTGCCCCTTGGCGCTGTGGGGCGGATGCCAGAGGGTGGCGCTGGTCTGGTGGGCGCAGCGCAGCCAGGAGGCTTGCAGATAGTCAGGCCAGGCCCGGGCTGGCGGCATGGAGGCGGACAGGATGGTCACGACAAGATCCGGCAAAGAGACGAACGCCCATTTAACCACCCTTGCCGGCCCGATTCAGTGACCTGCCTCAGAGGGATGGCAAACCATCCTCGGCGGGAGCCGGGTCGGCAAACTGCAACTCAAGCCAGCGGCAGAAGGCGCGGCACTCCGGCATGGTCTCGCTCTCCTGATGCACCAGCAGATGCCACTGCGGCCCCTTGACCCTGTGGGTAGAGAGCGGCAACAGCAGCCCCTGCTGACGAGCGGGATGGGAGAGCCGCTCGCTTACCAGGGCGATGCCGAGCCCCTGGCAGGCAGCGTCCAGCAAGAGGCCAGGATCGGAGAAGTTGAGGCCCCGGGTCTGCAGGTGCAGATCCTCTCCACCCTTGAGGGTCCAGTGGTGCCAGTCCAGTTCCCGCTCCCCGTGCAGGGTGGTGCGCTCTGCCGCAGGTAGCGCCAGCACGGCGGGGGCAGCCACCGGCAGCAGACGGTCTGCCAGCAGCAGCTGGTGGCGGCACTCGGCCTGGGGGGCCAGCTGCCAGCGCAGGGCGAGATCGATGGTCTGCTCGGCCATGTCGGGCTCTTCGTCGCTGGTGAACAGCCAGAGATCGACCTCGGGATGGGCGCGATGAAACGCCCCCAGCCGCGGCAGCAGCCAGTGGCGGGCGAGGGCTGTGCTGGTGTTAAGCACCAGCTGGTTGGGCTTGCGGTACTGCTCCAACCGCTGGATCCCCATCGCCAGCTGCAGCAGCACGCTCTGGGTGGTCTCCAGCAGATCCTGCCCCGCATCGGTGAGGGCGACCGAGCGCCCCTGCCGGTGAAACAGCGGCTGGCCGAGCAGCTCCTCCAGCGAGCGGATCTGCTGGCTGATGGCGGACTGGGTCAGGTGTAGCGCCTGCGCTGCCTGATGAAAACTGCCGAGCCGGGCCGCCGCTTCAAAGCCCCGCAGCACGTTGAGCGGGGGCCACTGCTTGAACACCATTGATTAGCTCCACTTATCACTTTTACGGAAAATCGATCGTTTGTTCGCCATCCATGCAGCGGATAGTCTATTACTCAGCGTGATTCGATTAACAGCGCTTGTTTTTGATCCCCCTTTTGTTGGGCCAGGACGCTCAGGTTCGCGCCCGTTTTCACAGGAGTCATCTCATGTCATCCCGTCGCCATGTTCTGAAACAGCTGGCCGCCCTCGGCGCCTTGGTCGGGCTGGGTACGCTGCCAAGGGCCAAGGCCGCCGCAACCGTCGCCAGCCCGGCAGACCCCCGCTTCTACATGCCGGAAGAGTCAACATTTCAGACCCGGGTCTGGGTGGCGTTTGCCGCCAGCGAGGCCATCTGGGGCCGCGACTATCCGGCGGTGCAGGCCACCATAGGCCGGCTGGTGCAGGCCATGGTGCCTTATACCCAGGTGAACGTGCTCTGCCGCGAAGCCGAACAGGCGCTGGCCCGCCAGCTCTGTGGCGAGCAGAACACCCGCTTTGTCGTCGCCGAGCTGGACGACATCTGGCTGCGGGATACAGGCGGCGTCTTCGTCCAGAACGAGGAGGGGGAGCTGGGGCTGGTGGATTTCAACTTCAACGGCTGGGGTGACAAGCAGGAGCACGAACAGGATGCAGGTGTGGCCGAGCTGGTCAGCCAGCAGGCCAAGGTCCGTTATCTGCAGAGCAAGCTGACCGGCGAGGGGGGTGGCATCGAGGTGGATGGCAACGGCACCGCCATCCTGACCGAGAGCTGCTGGCTCAACAGCAACCGCAATCCGGGGGTGAGCAAGGTGCAACTGGAGGTGGAGCTGAAAGCCAATCTGGGGCTGCGCAAAATCATCTGGCTGCCGGGCATCAAGGGCAAGGACATCACCGATGCCCACGTCGACTTCTACGCCCGCTTCGTGCGCCCCGGGGTGGTGGTGGTCAATCTGGACAACGACCCCCAGTCTCACGACTACGAGGTGACCCGCCGGCATTTGGCCATCCTCAAGCAGGCCACCGATGCCGACGGCAACAAGCTGGAGCTGCATGTGCTGCCGCCACCGCTGGACGGGCGGGACAACCGCTTCAGCCGCAGCCGCGATTTTGCCGCCGGCTACATCAACTATCTGCCGATCAATGGCGCCGTCATCGCCCCCGAGTTTGGCGACAAGGCCGCCGACAGCTACTGCCACGAGCTGCTGACCCGCCTCTATCCCGGCCGTGAAATCGTGCAGATCAATATCGATCCGGTCGCCGCCGGTGGCGGCGGCATTCACTGCATCACCCTGCACCAACCCGCCTGACCCTCCCCTACCAATCGATAACCCGGGGCATTGCGATGCCCCGGGTTATATCGCCATGCCCATTCTTGTTAACCACGAGCCACATTACCCGCCGCCATAAATCTTGGCCCACTACGCCCTATGGGGTGTCACTTCGATCACACTCCTGACCTGTTCACAACTCCGAGGCCGTGTGGCGCTTTCCATTGCCGCCCCTTAAGTGTATTTTTGCCCGATGGTCAAAAGTAGAGCCAAAAAAGGATGCGTGGCGAATACGTTCAGCACCCGAGGCTGGCTGGTAATGTTGTAATTTAAAATAAACTTTTCGTAGCGGCGATCAGGGCGGTTCGGAGTTATCTGGAAGGCTCTATGAACGGATTAGTACCGCCCTCCATCTACTCACTTTTATAAACTTTACTAGCATATTGTTCCATCAAAAAGGTAGTTGTATATGGTTCTAGATATTCCAAGTAAGGATGATTTTTTCAACATGGGTGATTCGTTGTTGAATTCGGCATGGGACAATTTAATTGCTTTGCTGAAAGATTACAGCGAGTACAAATCTGTAAGTTGTGAAGATGGGTTTGAAAAAGCCTTCTTTTTGCATGCTAAACCAACGCTAATGTCATCATTTACACTTGTTCAGCAAGCTGTCGAGTTTTACCTAAAAGGAAAGATCGCAGAAGTTTCACCTTATATATTAATTTCGAATGACTCACGGAATTGGCCAAAAGCCGCTGACAAATCTGATATTGATTTTTCAGAGTTTAGGACTATAGATGCTCAAGATTTAGTGAAAATACATAATACATTTTCAGAAACCAAACTAGATGAACAATTCAAGGTATGGTTTAACGAAATGCGAAATATCCGTAACAAAATCATGCATTCCGTCAGTTCACAAGACTTTATCAAGCCTACTCATCTGGCCGAATCAATTTTAACTGCTCACAGTAATTTTTTCGGTGAAAATCAATGGATAAGGTCTCGTTTTATCTACCACCTAAACTCTCCAAGTAATCGAATAGAGTTTATGACAGAGTATGAGAAAGAAGGCTACAGGTATTTCGAAATTCACGAAGAGATATCTATCGCAGTAAAAGCCCTAAAACCAAGCTCAGTTGAAAAGTTTTTTGGTTTTAACAAAAAAGCTAAAGCCATGGAGTGTAAATTTTGTGAGGAGCACTTCGAAAACATTGCATTTTATGATCATGGGCGCTGGCGAACGCACTTAATTGATACGCTGGTACAATCAGACATTAATAAACATTCATATACCTGTATTATTTGCAAAAACACTCTGAATGTTTTTGATGCGCAGTGTGTCGAATGTAGGAATACAAAAATTAATGTTGAGAGCGGCCTTTGTGTCTGGTGTAAAAACGATCTTTGAAATAGGGCTGCAAGATTAATTGTAGCCCGTAGGTTCGATTAGCCGTCAGGCGTAATCGGACGTTCGCGTAAATCTATTTCCCCGCTATAACGGCGACTCTAATTTCCCCTCTGGCAGATGCCGCTGACTTATGGATACAACCGGGACGGTGGCATCTCGATCGTCCGATTACGCTTCGCTAATCGAACCTGCATGGGACAGTAATATATGGTGAATGCAAGTTGGCGCGGATCAGCCAATCTGACGCCATCGCCATCGCCATCGCCATCGCCATAATCACAATCACCACAAATAACAGAGCCGCCCTTGTGGGCGGCTCCTGGTATCAGCTATGGATGGCTGAATCGTCTTTTTACTGAATCGTTATTGGGCCTTGGGCGCTTCAACCGCTGCGGCCGCCGGTTGGTCATCTTCCTTGATCCAGGCATCCAGCAGGGTGTAACCCACCGCCAGCACCACCGGGCCGATAAACAGACCGATGATCCCCATCGCCAGTAGGCCGCCGATAACCCCCACCAGAATGAGGATCAGCGGCAGGTCGGCGCCGCGCTTGATCAGGAAGGGGCGCAGGAAGTTGTCCATGGTGCCCGCCAGCAGCGACCAGACCAGCAGGAAGGTGCCCCAGGTGGTGTCGCCGCTCCAGTAGAGGTAGCCGACACAGGCCAGCAGCACCGGGAAGGGGCCGATCTGGGCGACGATCAGCAGGAACATCACCACCACCAGGATCATGGTGTAGGGGATGCCGGCAATCAGCAGACCCAGCCCAGCCACCGAGGATTGCACCAGCGCGGTCACGACGACCCCCATGGCCACGGCGCGGATCGCCTGGGAGGCCAGCACTGTGGCGTTGTCGCCGCGCTCGCCGGCCAGCCGGTGGGCGAAGCGGCGAATGCCGGTCGCCACCACTTCACCCGAGTGGTAGAGCAGGCCGCAGATGCCGACGGTCAGCAGGAAGTGGACGAACAGCAGCCCCAGGTTGCCCGCCTGGGAGGCGAGCCAGCGGGCAGTCTGGCCGAAATAAGGGGCCAGCTTGGCAAACAGTACCTGACCGCCGCTCGCCAGAATTTGCTGCCAGAAGTCGTAGAGCTTGCCGCCCACCAGCGGCACCTGCTGCAGCCAGAGCAGCTCGGGTGGCGGGGAGTGGCTGATGGTGGTGCCGAGCTCAATCAGCATGGGCGCCTTCTCCGCCACGTTGGCCAGCGCCATGAACAGCGGAATGACGAACATCAGCAGCAGTACCAGGGTCATGCTGAGGGCCGCCAGGGCGCGCTTGCCCCACAACAGGCGTTGCACCATCAGCATCAGCGGCCAGGTGGCGATGGTGATCATGGTGGCCCACACCAGGGCGGGCAGGAAGGGGCGCAGCACCATGAAGCAGGAGACGATGAGGAGGCTGAGAAACAGCACTCCCAGGGTTATCTTGGCCAAATCCACTTTTTTCATATTCATAGCAATCCCTTGTCAGGGCCTGAGCCCTTGGGTAGCGGGTAATTATTCACGAGTGAGAGTATCCACCAGAGACCGGCGCTCAACCAGAGCCCCAGGCAACAATAAAGCAGCCACTGGCCGAGCAGGATAAGCCAGGAGCTGGTCAGCCAGAGCGGCAGTGCCCACCAGAGCGCTCCCAGCGGCAGGCCGCCGAGCAGCGCCAGCAGCGGGGTACGCCAGCCGGTCTGCGTCGTACGCGGCAGCGGCAACATCATGCCGAGGGTCAGCCCCAGACTGAAGGTGGCCAGGCCCGCCAGCGCCGAGGATTGGCTCCACCCGGCGGCCAGCGCGCAGGCGAAGGTGAGCCCGGTCCAGCTCCACGACTTGGCCGCCAGGTTGGCGAGGCGGGGATGCAGGGCCAGCAGCAGGGCGCCAAGCAGCAGGCCGGCCGCCACATCTGACAGGAAATGAACCCCGAGCCAGACCCGGGCCAGCCCGGTCAGGGTGGCCAGCAGCAAGGCCAGGGCGGCACTGCGCCAGGGGTTGGCGGGCCAGCACCCTCTGAGCAGCACGCCCCAGAACAGCAGCGCCGAGGCGGCGTGGCCGCTCGGCATACCGAAGCCCTGGGCGCTGCCTTGTGCCAGCGCGGGATCGAGGTGGAAGGGTCTGGGCCAGCCAATCCCCTCCTTGGCCAGCTGCACCAGCAGGGTGAGGCTCAGCATGGCCAGCAGCAGCTGGCGCACCCGGGGCCAGCCCAGCCAGGGCAGCAGCAAGGGTAGCAGGGCAAGCTGAAAGGCGGCTGAACCGAACAGGTTGCTGACCTCGAGCCAGCGCACCTGGGCACCGAGCCAGGTCTGCAGCTGGTGGATCAGCGGCACTTCCATTTGGTGCAGTGCATTGCCCTCGCCACGAAAATCGGGCAGCCACAGCACAGGGCTGTCGGGAATGGCGGCCAGTTGGGGGGCCAGCCAGTCGAGCTGCGCCGGAAAGCGGCGTTGATCATCCGGCAACCGGACCAGAGCGATCAGCCTGGCATTGAGGATCTCGCCGCCCAGATTGGGGGCCCGCAGCAGGGACACAAAGCCAGAACCGGTCTGTGCGCGAATGGGTTCCAGAGTCTGGCAGGCGAACAGCAGAGCGCGCTGCCATGACCCCAGCTCGGCGATGACCCGGCCCCGCAGGCCGGTCTCTTCGTACAACTCCCGCAGTGCCGCCTGCTGCGGCGTCTCGCCCGCATCTATGTAGCCGCCGGTCAGGCTGTAGCGGGACGAGACCCTGTCTTGTACCAGCAACAGCTGTTGTTGATGTTTGACGACGCAGACGGCGGCGCCTGGCGCGGCCAGGGCGGGCAATCCCGCCAACAGAAGACAGAACAGCAAAAAACAGTAGCGCGACATGACCGCCTGACGAGTGAGGGAGAATGGGCACAAGCGTCACAGAAATCAGATAGTTGGGCAATGGTTTCCGGTCTGGCTGCCCTACTTGGGGCCGCTGGACGAGGGGCCGGCCGGCTGCGCAAGGATTGCCGTGGGGAGAGGCAGTCCCTAGTATTGGCAGCTATGTTATTTTCATGCAGCAAACCTTGGGACCTTCCATGAAACAGTTTGGCTTTTTTCTGGGTATCGCCATCGGCGTCATCCTGATCCTGTTCGGCAGCATCGTCATCTTCCAGGCCCTGCCTGCCGCGCTGGACGTGCTGGAGATGCCGAGCCGCATCCCCTTCGTGCGCGAGGTTTACACCTGGCTGATGACCAGCGCCAGCGGCCTGACCGGCCAGCTGGAGCAGAACTTCCTGGAGGCGTTCCAGACCGTGCTCAAGCTGATCCTGCTCATCACCTTCATGTGGGTCTGCGTCAAGCTGGTCAACATGGGGGTCTTGATCATCCGTGCCGGGGTGGACCTCATCCGCACCGCCATTGAGCACAGCGAAAGTGCCCAGCCCAAGAAATCCGATCACGACCACCACTTCCAGTGAGTGGATCGCACCATGAAACAGGCCACCTTCGGGTGGCCTGTTTGTGTCTTGGGTTTATTCGATCGTGGGCAGGTGATCCGCCGGCGGTGACTGCACCACATCCTGATAGCGGGCGATGAGCCGCTTGAAGGCCTCCCCCTGTCTGACCTTGTCGAGCGCCTGCTGCAGGCGGGCGACCTGCTGTTTGTCCGCCGCCGGGTTGAAGGCGAAGCAGTTGTCCTGATCCGCCAGGGTGGCGACGGTGACGAAGGTATCGGACGAAAAGCCGAGCTGCCTTGCCTGGTGGAACAGCATGACTTCGTTGCCGGCCACCAGATCGGTGCGGGCCATGATGAGCTGGCGCACCACCTGATCCATGCGCTCCACCGACATCAGGTTGGCGGGGCTGATGCCCCGGTTGAGCAGCAGTTGCTCCCCCACATCCGCCTGCATGACCCCGATCTGCAGCTTGGTCAGATCGGCCTTGCCGGTCACCTTGGGGGCATCCCGCTTGCGCCCTACCAGTGAGACCCGCGAGTGGCTGATGGGGCAGACCCAGAGAAAGTGCGGATCCCGCGCCTGGGTGTGGGCTGTGGTGAACAGCACCGCATCCGGCTGCTGGGTCAGCAGGTACCAGGCCTTGGCCCAGGGCATGAAGTGGATGGGCTGCTCCGGCTCGCCCATCTCCTGCCACATCAGCCGCAGCAGCTCCACCGCTAGGCCGGTGCTGTTGCCCTGCTCATCCTGGCCGTTGAACGGCATGTTCTGCTCGGAGTAATAGGTGAACGCCGAGGCGGGCAGGGCTGTGCCAAGACAGCAGCAGATCATCAGGCTGAGCAGACGCGACATGGCAGCACTCCTTGCAACAAATCGTCTTTCCAGTTTAGGGGGCTATATCGAGAAGTTCATGATTTCCCGCGCCCGGTAGCGTGGGTGGTGAGGGGTTGTAGTGGGGCGCGAGGGGGCGGAAAACAGCTAGGCCATCTTGCGATGGCCTGGTGAGGGGCTTACTTGAGCAGGGCTTCCATCTCGGCTTCGGCTGCGGCGCGCGCGGCCTCGGCCTTGGCGGCCGCATCCGTTGCGGTGGCAGTGGCGCTGCTGGCCGCCTGCTTGGCCGGTTCGGTCACGGCCTTGGTGGCCTGCTGCTGCACGGTGGCAGTGGCGCTGCTGACCGCCTGCTTGGCCGGTTCGGCCACGGCCTTGGTGGCCTGCTGCTGCACGGTGGCAGTGGCGCTGCTGAGCGCCTGCTTGGCCGGTTCGGTCACGGCCTTGGTGGCCTGTTGCTGAACGGTGGCAGTGGCGCTGCTGACCGCCTGCTTGGCCGGCTCGACCACGGCCTTGGTGGCCTGCTGCTGCACGGTGGCAGTGGCGTTGCTGCCCGCCTGCTTGGCAGGCTCGGTCACGGCCTTGGTGGCCTGCTGCTGCACGGTGGCAGTGGTGCTGCTGACCGCCTGCTTGGCGGGCTCGGTCACGGCCTTGGTGGCCTGCTGCTGCACGGTGGCAGTGGCGCTGCTGACCGCCTGCTTGGCGGGCTCGGTCACAGCCTTGGTGGCCTGCTGCTGCACGGTAGCAGTGGCGCTGCTGGCTGCCTTGCCGGCCTGTTGCTGGGCCGAGGTAGCGGCGCCGTTCACGACCTGCTTGGTGGTGTCAGCCATGGTCTTGCTGGCGCCCTGCTGCAGGGAACCCAGCACGCTGCCAAATACCGAGCTGGTGGTGGCCGCTCCGGTCAGGCTCTTGGTCGCCGAGCCGGTCAGACTGTTGGTGGCGCCGGTGAGTGCGCTGGTCGCCGGATTGCCCTGCGTCTGCCAGTTCTGCATCTCGGTTGGCCAGCTCGGGGCGCCGGCCGCCAGGTTCTCGCCAAAGACCTGGGGCGTACCGTCCCCCTTGAGCAGCATGACGGACATCTGGTTGGTCTGTGAGTTCCACACCATGCCGGCCTGCTTGGCGACGTCCGGCACGGGGGCGTAGCGGGAGACCACGTAGAACAGCGGCCCCTCCTGCTGCAGCTCGTTGGCGGTCTTGAGCAACTGCATGGTGCTGTCGTAATTGGGGCCGAGGATGCTGGTCATCCGGTCCTTGATCAGCGGCTGTTCAAACAGGTTGGCTTCATTGGGGTCGAAGCCGACCAGGGGTTTGAGCAGGGCCCACATCAGCTGGCTGGTGGGGCTCATCATCAACAGGGGGGCGACGCAGGCGGACAACATCAGGCTCAGGCAGGCCGCCTGGAGCAACGGCATGATACGCATTGGGATAATATCCAAATAACGATTTGATTAATAAGGTTATATTTGTCGAGAACCGACAAATCCACCGGGGTTTTCCTGCACCTGTTTTGACGGGCATGAGCAGGCGCTGGCAGGCTATCATATTGGCTTGGGAATGCCAGCGAGGGCGCTGCTTATTAATCAAGTTTGTGTCGTTTCCGGTCGCCTGAACCTTCTATCGAGCAAGGAGAAACATCATGTATCTGGGCAAGAGGGTAGGTGGCTGGCTGTGGCTGGCGCTGCTGGGCGGGGCGACCGGCACTGGCGTGGCGGCAGAGCCGAAGCGGGCGGAAGTGGGAGCCGAACTGGTGCTGCCGCTGGGCTCGCTGCCGGAGCGAGTCTGCTGGTATCAGGATCAGAAATATTCGCTGGGCGCCAGGATCCAGCAGGGCGACAGCTGGCTGGAGTGCGCCCCGCAAAACGAGCTGGAGAGCAACGGGTCACTGGCCTGGCGCGAGCCGCAAAGGGCGTCGGATGCGGCCGGCAAGGCGACGAAGAGCGGCACCATCAGCGTCGGTCAGTGAGGTTTTTCTTGATCCAGCTAAAGACATGGACGTGACCTCTATCGCATAATGCGGCTCTTTTCCTCTCTTGGCTGGAACCTAAGAAATGGCTCGTCGCTCTTCCAATGCACAACGTCGTCGCAGTAGCTGGTGGTACAAACGCCTGTTGGCAAGGGAGCGGGAAGAGCGCGAAGCGCGTTCCGTCCGGGATTGATACAGCAGTGAAAACAGAGCCTTGGGCTCTGTTTTTTATTCATCACCGCAGACGGAGCACGGCGGCGCTGCGTCCGGGATGGATACCGCAGTGAAAACGGAGCCCTGGGCTCCGTTTTTTATTTATCAAAGACCGTCATGACGAGAACGGGGGCCAGCAGGCCCCCGTTTTGCTTTTGCAGATGTTGGCTGCCTGCGACTTAACGCTGCAGGGCGGCCAGCGCCAGCTCGACCCGCTTGGCGTACTCGGGGTCGGCCTGCTCGAAGTGCTTGAGCTGGGCCGCGATGATGGCGTCATCCTCCACGTTGACGAGGGAACGCGCCAGGTTGGCGGCGAGGCGCGAGCGCTGCCCCTCGTCCATGATCCGGAACAGGTTGCCCGGCTGGCTGTAGTAATCGCTGTCGTAGTCGCGAAAATCGTAGTGCAGGGCAGCCCCTTCCAGGCTCAGCGCCGGCTCGTGCTGCTCGCTCGGCTGCTGGGTGCCGAAGCGGTTCGGCTGGTAGTTGGGGCTGGCGCCGCCGTTGCTGTCGGCCCGCATGGCGCCGTCGCGGTGGGCACCGTGGTGGAACGGGCAGCGCGGGGCATTGACCGGCAGCAGGCCGTGGTTGACGCCGAGGCGATAGCGCTGGGTGTCACCGTAGGAGAACAGGCGGCCCTGCAGCATGCGATCCGGCGAGAAGCCGATGCCGGGCACCACGTTGGCCGGGGTGAAGGCGGCCTGCTCCACGTGGGCGAAATAGTTGTCCGGGTTCTGGTTGAGCTCCAGTACGCCGACCGGGATCAGCGGGTAGTCGCTGTGCGGCCACACCTTGGTGAGGTCGAACGGGTGGATCTGGTAGGTCTGGGCTTCGGCCTCCGGCATCACCTGCACATAGACCTTCCAGCGCGGGAAGTCGCCCCGCTCGATGGCGTTGAACAGATCGGCCTGACTGGTCTCCCGATCCTGGCCGACGGCGGTGGCGGCCTCTTCATCGGTGTAGAAGCTGTGGCCCTGTTCGGTCTTGAAGTGGAACTTGACCCAGAAGCGCTCGTTGGCATCGTTGATGAAGCTGAAGGTGTGGCTGCCGTAGCCGTTCATCTCCCGCAGGCTCTTGGGGATGCCGCGATCGCTGAACAGTATGGTGACCTGATGCAGGGACTCGGGATGGCGGGACCAGAAGTCCCAGGCGGCGGTGGCGCTGCGCAGGTTGGTGCGCGGATCCCGCTTCTGGGTGTGGATGAAGTCGGGGAATTTCAGCGGATCGCGAATGAAGAACACCGGGGTGTTGTTGCCCACCAGGTCCCAGTTGCCCTGCTCGGTGTAGAACTTGAGGGCGAAGCCGCGCACGTCGCGTTCTGCGTCGGCGGCGCCCTTTTCACCGGCCACGGTGGAGAAGCGCAGGAATACCGGGGTCTGCTTGCCGACGGCATTGAACAGGTCGGCCTTGCTGAAGGCGCTGATGTCATGGGTCACGGTAAAGGTGCCGTAGGCGCCCGAGCCTTTAGCGTGAACCACCCGCTCCGGGATCCGTTCCCGATCGAAGTGAGCCAACTTTTCCATCAACCAGATGTCTTGCATCAGCACCGGGCCGCGGGGGCCGGCAGTGAGGCTGTTGTTGTTGTCGACAACGGGGGCGCCATTGGCACTGTGCAGGGTCTTGTCGTTCATGGTGCTTCTCCTTGTTGGTGAGCCTTGAGTCTATAACAAGGAAAAACCAGGGAACCAATGGGCCCTCCCTCGCCCTTTGATAGGCATCACAAATGGGTGGAGCTGGGGGGATGACCGGACCCTTCTGATGCTGCATGATGAGGTTTTCGAGAAGGAGCCTCAGATGCAGATCACCATTCGTCACGCCGAACCGGCCGATGCCCCCGCCTTGCGGGATCTCTATGCCATGCCCAACGCCCAGGCGGGCACCCTGCAACTGCCCTATCCGACCCTGGGCGTCTGGCAGAAGCGGCTGGAGAGCGGCAGCGTGGTGGCGTTGGTGGCCGAGATCGATGGCCTGCTGGTGGGCCAGCTCTCGCTGCATATGGAGCCCAACCCCAGGCGCAAGCACGTGGCCTGTATCGGCATGGGGGTGCGGGATGACTGGGTCGGCAAGGGAGTGGGCTCCGCCCTGCTGGGGGCCGCGCTGGAGATGGCCGACAACTGGCTCAACCTGCAACGCGTCGAACTCACCGTCTACACCGACAATCAGGGGGCGCTGGCGCTCTATCGCAAGTTCGGTTTCGTCGAGGAGGGACTGGCCCGTGGCTACGCCTTCCGCCAGGGTGAGTACGTGGATGCCCTCTACATGGCGAGGATCCGGCCATGATCGACTACCGCCGCCGGCTCATCCCGGTGCTGCGGGCGCTGGAGCAGGATCCGGATCTCTCCATCGAGGCGTTGGCGGAGCGGGCCTGCCTCTCCCTCTACCATTTTCACCGGGTGTTCACCGCCGTGGCGGGCGAGGCACCGGGGGAGATGTGCCGGCGCTTGCGCATGCAGCGGGCCGCCTGGCAGCTCTGCTACACCGATGCCAGCATCACCGCCATCGCGCTGGGGGCGGGGTTAGGCAGCTCCCAGGCGTTTGCCAAGGCCTTTCGTCGCTACTATGGCTGCACACCGGGTGCGTTTCGCAGTGACAAGAGCAAGAATGGACACCTGGAGAGCAAGGATGGACACGCATGGGATGGCCCGTCCCCTTATGCTGAAGGCCACTCATCAGCAAGGAGCAACACCATGAAAACTGTCGAGATGGACGCCCGCACCCTGGCTTATATCCGGGTCACCGGTCCCTATGGCGAGGGTTATGATGCCGTCTGCGGCCGCCTGCACCAGTGGGCCGCTGCGCGCGGGCTGGAGGGCGGAGAGTGGATCTTCATCTACCACGACAACCCGGAGGTGACACCGCCGGCCCAGTGCCGCACCGACATCGGCATCACTGTGCCGCCCCAGACCCGGGGTGAGGGCGAGGTGGAGATCCAGCTCATCCCGGCCGGCCGTTATGCCCAGTCCCGTTACCTCATCACCGACCGCAACCAGTACGGACCGCGCTGGCAGGAGCATGTGGGTGACATAGTGGCGGCCGGGCTGGAGTTTGGCAGCGGCCCCTGCTTCGAGCTCTACCACAGCGTGAGCAACGACCCCCTGCGCGACGACGTGAGCTTCTGCTCCAGCGTGCGCTAGGCGTGCGGCAATAAAGCGAGGCGCCCTTGGGCGCCTCGTTTTGTTTGGGATGGAGACCGGTCGCTTGCGCTGTCGGCTGCAACCGTATCAGGGCTGGCTCGGCACCTTGTCCCGACGGGATTTCCACCACCAGCGCAGCCGGATCTGGGAAATCAGCATACCTGCCAGCATCAAGGCGCAGCCCACCATGGCGCGCTCGTCGAGGGTTTCCCCCAGCAACAGCACGCCACCGATGGCGGCGAACACAGTCTCCAGGCTGAGAATGATGGCGGCATGGGCCGGATGGGCGCCGCGCTGACCCACTACCTGCAGGGTGTAGCCCACCCCGACCGATACCAGACCGGCATAGAGCAGGGCCTGCCAGCCGGCCACCGCGCCGCTCAGACTGGGGGTCTCGATGACCAGCGCCGTACCCAGACTGAGCAGGCCGCACACCAAGAACTGAACGCCGGCGAGGCGAATGGGGGCGACCCGGCTCGAGTAGTGATCCAGCACCAGCAGGTGTACGGCCCAGAACAGGGCGCCCACCACCTGCAGCAGGTCGCCGTAGCCGATGGTGAAGTCCTCGGTGACGCTGAGGTAGTAGAGGCCTGCCATGGCGATGAGGGCGCCAACCCAGGTGTTGGCCCCCGTCTTGTGGCGCAGGGCGAGCCCGATCACCGGCACCAGTATGATGTAGAGACCGGTGATGAAACCCGCCTTGGCTGCCGTGGTGTAGAGCAGCCCCACCTGTTGCAGCGAGGCGGCGCTGAACAGCACGGTACCGGCGATGAGGCCGCCGGTCAGCAGCAGACGCCGATCACCGGGCTGGGCCCTGGGTTGGCGGGACTTGAGCCACCACAGTAGCGGCAGCAGAGAGGCGGCCCCCAACAGAAAGCGCAGGCCGTTGAAGGTGTAAGGCCCCATGTGATCCATCCCGAGCCGCTGGGCCACGAAGCCCAGCCCCCAGATGGCGGCGGCCATCAATAACATCATGTTCGAACGCATAGATTCATCCCTGAAAGACGGACGGGCAGGGCCGTGCCGCAAAACTCCAGCCTCCAAGATAACCGTGCGCGGGGGGATTTGTCTTTAGCTGTCGATGAGGTTGGCAGTGTGAGCGGTTATCCCACGGCCTTGCCGCAGCTCGTGCGGCTCAGCCGTTGGCGATGCCGGCCAGCAGAGGGATGAGGGCGAGAAGCAGCAGGTTGCCGCGCAGGATCCAGATCACCCAGAACTGCTGCTGGATGGAGACCATGGGGGCGCGCCCCTGGCGCAGGGAGCGGCGCCAACGGTAGAAGAGACGGCTGGGATAGCCAAAGCTGATGGCCATCACGCAGAACAGCAGCAGCTTGGTGCGGTAGCCCGGATTGGCGAGCAGCACGGAGGGCTCGTCGGGGTGGGCAAGCACTTGCAACACCCCGGTGATGAAGATGAGCAGCAGGGCCAGCGCCGCCAGGCCGTCGGCCAGCAGCAGCTTGCGCACCTGCTCGATGGACATGCCGCGACGGAACAGAAAATATTCGGAGGTGATCGCTCCGGTCAGGGTGATCACGGCGCAGTAGTGCAGCGCCATCAACAGATCCGGGTTCAGCATCCTTGTCGATTACCTCTCGTTGAGCAGATGGTCAGCTTCCCTTTGGACGCCATCTCGCGCTGCTGATATTCTGACACTACGCGTTGTCTGGCAATAGCAGGAGTCAGGATTGGATAAACGAGCGGTCTCCAAAAAAACCTGGTCCCTGGTTGCCCGGATGCGTCTGGGCCTGCTTCTGCTGTTCATCCCGGTATTGATGCTGGGGGGAATCTATTACCTGCACATGGAACGCAGCCTGCAAAACGAACTGCAGCAGCGCCTGCTCGCCACCAATCACCAGCTGCGTCACGTCTTCATCGAACCCTATCTGCACGAGATGGAACGCCAGTTCACCCTCATTTACGACCAGGTGCAGGTGGCGGACATCAGCGGCCCTCGTCTACACAACACCGAGACCTATCTGAAGGAGTGGCAGCTCTACAAGGGGGTCATGGCCGATCTGGTCTACATCTACATAGGTACTGCCGAACGCCAGATGCTGATCTACCCCGCCTGGCAGGCGGATGCCAACTTCGATCCCAGGGTTCGCCCCTGGTATCAGCTGGCCAGCCAGCACGTGGGCAAGATGGTCTGGACCGAGCCCTATTACGACTACACCAACGGCAATCTGGTGATCGCCTTGGCGCGGGCCCTGACCGACCGGGAGGGCAAGGTGCGCGGGGTCTTTGCGATGGATGCCATCCTGGTCCCCTTTTCCGCCCAGCTGAATCGCCAGCTGGGGGATGGCTACCAGATGGTCGTCAACCAGTCCGGCAAGGTGCTGGCACATCCTGACACCGCCCAGCTGCTCAAACCCATGGCCCATCCCGAGTGGCTCTCTCGCTTCAGCCAGGAGGACGGCATCTTTCTGGACAAGGCATCCAGCCAGTTCGTGGCCTACAGCAAGCTGCCCGAGCGCAACTGGGTGCTGATCAGCGTGCAGCCGGCGGCCAGCGTGATGGCGGTGGTGGAGCGGGTCTCCCTCAACGTGCAGCTGATGGTTGCGCTGGCCTGCGTGCTTTACGTGATGCTGGCGCTGGTCTGGTCCCGCTATTTTCGCCGCATGCTCGACGAGATCTCCAGCATGATCCGGGCGAGCCGGATGCAGCCCGATGACGTGCCGCAGGGAGGGATGCGCGAGCTCAGACACGTCTATGCCGAGCTGGCGGAGGTGAGCAAGGATTATCACGAGGCGCGCCAGCAGGCCAACCTCGACAAGCTGACCGGCCTCTACAACCGCCGTTTCTTCGATGAACGCGTCAATCGTCTGCTGTTCGAGCATCAGCCGTTCTGCCTGGCCATGGTGGACCTGGACGACTTCAAGCGGGTCAACGACACCTTCGGTCATCAGACCGGGGACGTGGTGCTCAAGCGGGTGTCCAAGCTGGCCATGCGACTGCTGGGGGATCACGGCTGGGTCTGCCGCTACGGTGGCGAGGAGCTGGTGGTGCTGCTGGTCAACCCGGACATCCACTTCTGCCAGATGCTGCTGGAGCAGTTCCGCAAGGGGGTGGAGTCACTGGACTGGCGCGAGCCCGAGCTCAGGATCACCTTCAGCGGCGGGCTGGTGGCCAGTCAGGCGGGGATGGATGGCAAGACGCTGCTGGAGATCGCCGATGCCGAGGTGTACCGCGCCAAACGCGACGGCAAGAACCGCATCTATCTGGGCAGGCCGGAGGCGAAGAGGCAGGAGGATGCGCCCCCTGCCGACGATGCACTGCTGAGCAAGGAAGAGGCCTGAGGGCCTCTTCTTCATTCAGGAGGCCAGCTGCCAGTCGAGGGTGGGCCAGGCCTGCTCGATGGCGATCTGGCGCAGACCGGGCGCCGGGTTGACTGCGTGGGGGTGAGTCACCGCCTGCAGCAGCGGCAGGTCGTTGTGGGAGTCGCTGTAGCCGTGGCTCTCCTGCCAGGGGTTGGCGCTGGCGGCAAACAGCTGGTTGATGCGGGCGACCTTGCCCTCGCGAAAGCTGAGGGTGCCGCGGGTCTGGCCGGTGAGCATGCCGGCTTCTTCGTCGAGCAGGATGGCCACGCAGTGATCCATCCCCAGCATCTGTGCCATGGGAGCCACCAGATGCTCGCCGGAGGCGGAGATGAGCACCAGCTCGTCGCCGCGCTGGCGGTGCCACTCGATGCGTGCCAACCCCTCCGGATAGATACGATCGCGCAGTACCTGCTCGGCAAAGCGGCTACAGAGCGAGTCGAGCCACTGGCGCGTCTTGCCCGCCAGCGGTTGCAGGGTGAAGGCCATGTACTGGTGCATGTCCATCTTGCCCTGATGGTAGAGGGACATCATCGCCTGCTCCTCGGCGATCATGCTGGCCGGAGCCAGCTCCTCGGCCACCATGTACGCCAGCCAGAGGCTGGCGGAATCCCCGGCAATCAGGGTCTCGTCCAGATCAAACAGTGCCAGTGCCATGGGCGCTCCTCGCAGTAAAAATGGAAATGAAATGCGGTGTCATGCTACCTCACAGAGCTGATCCCGGGCCACCACCAGGGTCACGGCACTGCCCATCGGCAGCAGATCGCCGGCACAGCGGTTGAGGCAGTCCACCGTCAGCAGGCCCGCCGCGCAGCTCACCTGATAGCGGATCACGTTGCCGAGCAGTTGCTGCCCGCTGATGACCCCCGGCAGGTGAGGTTCGTCGCTGCTGGCGCCGGCCGGCAGCAGGGAGAGGGACTCCGGCCGCAGCGCCAGCTTGCCCTGAAAACGGGGGCCGAACAGGGCGCTGGCCTGCTCACCATCGAGCAGGTTGTAGTTGCCGATAAAGCTCGCCACGAACTCGCTGGCGGGGCGGGTGTAGATCTCCTCCGGCGTACCGCTCTGCACGATAGATCCCTTGTTCATCAGGAAGATCCGGTCCGACAGGGTCAGTGCCTCCTCCTGATCGTGGGTCACGAAGATGGTGGTGAGCTCAAGGCGCTGCTGGATCTCGCGGATCTGCTGGCGCAGGCTGCGGCGGATACGGGCATCCAGCGCCGAGAGTGGCTCGTCCAGCAGCAGGATCCGCGGCTGCACCACCAGAGCCCGGGCCAGCGCGACGCGCTGGCGCTGGCCGCCGGAGAGCTCGGCCGGATAGCGGCGCTCGAAACCGGTCAGCTCCACCAGCGCCAGCGCCTCTTGCACGCTGGCGGCGAGATCCCGTCCCGGCTGGGGCTTCATCTTGAGGCCAAAGGCGACGTTGTCCCGCACCGTCATGTTGGGGAACAACGCGTAGCTCTGGAACACCATGCCGATGCCCCGCTTCTGGGGTTCCTGCCAGGTGATGTCTTCACCGGCCACCCGCACCTGACCGCCATCCACCGGGGTGAGCCCGGCCAGCGCCCGCAGCAGGGTGGATTTGCCGCAGCCGGAGGGGCCGAGCAAAGTCACCAGTTCCCCCTTGCGGATGCCGAACTCTATCCCCTCGAACACTCTGGTGTCGCCGTAGGATTTGTGCAGTTGATTCACTTCTAGATGGAACATGTTGATTCACCGATGAAATCTGTTCGCTGCCCAGGTGAGCAGCAGGGTCAGCAGGAAGTAGCTCATCACCAGCGCGCTGGTGAAGTGGCCCGAAGTCGCCCGCATGTTGTAGAGGTAGACCTGCAGGGTCTCGTAACGGGTGCCCACCAGCATGTTGGCAAACACGAACTCGCCGAGCAGGAAGGAGAGCGACAGAAACAGCGCCGCCAGCAGCCCCTTGCGCAGGCAGGGGATCACCACCAGCAGGAAGGCGCGGGCGCTGCTCGCCCCCAGCAGGTGGGCGGCATCCATCAGATCTTTCAGTGGCACCCCTTGCAGGCTGTTGGCCAGCGCCCGGTACATGAAGGGGAGCACCACGGTGAACCAGGTGCCGATCAGGATCCACGGCGTGCCGATAATCGGCAGGGCGCCGTCGGCGTAGATCTGCAGTAGCCCCACCGAGGAGACCACCGGCGGCACCGCGAAGGGGAGCAGGATCAACAGGTTCATCCAGGGATCCAGCTTGGGGAAGTAGTAGGCCACCACCAACACGGTCGGCACCAGCACCAGCGTCCCCAGCAGCAGGGTGGCGAAACAAACCAGGAGGCTGCGGCCAAACGCCGCCAGAAAGCGCGGGTCGCCCCACAGCTTGAGATACCAGTCGAGGGTGAAGCCGTCCGGCAACAGGGTCGCCCCCCAGCGGGTGGAGATGGAGTAGAGAAAGGTGGCCAGCAGCGGCAGCAGCAGGGTGGCGACCAGCCCACCCAGCACCCACTTGGGCCAGCTCGGCGTCAAATCATGCATGGGATTGCCCCTTGTTCACATAGCTCTTTTTCAGCAACCACTGGTTGGCGGCTGTCACCACCCCCAGCAGCACCATCAGGATCACCGCCAGCGCCGCCGCCATGTTGGGCTCGAGGAAGATGTCGCCGGAGACCAGACTGGCCACCCGGATAGTCACCAGATTGAAGTTGCCTGTGGTGAGGGCGTAGGCGGAGGCATAGGCTCCCACCGCGTTGGCAAACAGGATGATCAGGGTACCGAGCAGCGCAGGCGTCAGCACCGGCAGCGCCACGTGCCACACATACTGCCCCTTGCTCGCCCCCAGCAGTGCGGCCGCTTGCGGCCACTCATCCTGCAGCGCATCGAACGCCGGGTAGAGCAGCAGCAGAGCGAGCGGGATCTGGAAGTAGGTGTAGATGAGGATGAGGCCGCTGCCTGAGTAGAGGTTGAAACCGTCGATGAGGCCCCAGGATTTCAGCAGCAGAGTGACCGCGCCATTGATGCCGAGAATGATGATGAAGGCGAACGCCAGCGGCACCCCGCTGAAGTTGCCGGTCATGGTGACAAAGGCCAGCAGCACCCGTTTGACCCGCTCGCCACTGTGGCGCAGCGCCGCCGCCCCGAGCGTGCCGATGGCAAGTCCCGCCAGACTGGCGATACCGGCGATGCGCAAGGAGTTGCCGAACGATTGCAGGTAGAAGGGGGAGCTCAAAATCTCCCGGTAGTAGTCGATGCCCCAGCCATCCGGGGTCTGAAAACTGCCCACCAGCACCCACACCATGGGGGCGAGCTGGAACAGGAGCATCAGCAGGATGAAAGGCAGCAGCACCAGCGCTGGCAGCCAGTGGCGGCGCACCTTGTGCTTGGTTGCCATGGGTTGATCCGCCAGGATCTCGGTGGTGGCGGGCATCATCAGTGCACCTCCGGCTGGTTGCCGGCCTTGAGCAGCGGCGGGCCGCTCGGCTTGTCGTGGGGCACCCCCAGCAGATCCGCCATCAGGGCGCAGAGCTGGGTCTGCTGCATGGCGGGGCCGGCGGGCCACTGGGTCACAAACGCATCGCCAAACAGCCAGAGCGGTACTCGGCGCTCTTCGGCCAGGGTGCCGCCGTGGCTCAAGTCGTTGTTCATGCCGTGATCCGAGGTGATCACCACCTGATACCCCTCCGCCAGCCACTGGGGCAGCAGGTCGGCCAGCAGGCTGTCCATCCGGCGCGCCTGATTGCGGTACTGGCGGGAATCGAGACCAAACTGGTGGCCGGCGTCATCCACCCCCATCGGGTGGATCAGCAGGAAATCGGGGTCGTACTGGCTGCGCAGCCACTCGCCGTCCATCAGCAGATGGCTGTCGGGGTAGCCGTCATCCCAGTAGAAGCAGCCGTGCTGGATGGGCAGCCGCTCGTCATGGGTGAAGCGATCGCGGGCCGCTTGCCAGGGGCTCTGGTTGTAGAGCTCGCTCACCCAGTGGTAGGCCGCCGCCGCGGTGCGTTTGCCGCCCGCCCGGGCCAGATGGAAGATGGACTCCTGCCGGCTGAGACGGCTCACCCCGTTATGGGTGATGCCGCTCTCCACTGGCGTCGACCCGGTCAGGATGCACTCGTAGAGGGGCCGGGAGAGGGAGGGCAGGGCGCAGCTCAGAGTTGCTTGCAACCCCTGGCCCGCCTCCACCATGCCTGCGAGGTAGCCCATGCAATGGGCTACCTCGGCAGAGAGGCCATCCACAAGTACCACTATCACCTTGTGTTGCACTGGCCGCTCCTTATTGCATGTTGATCATGACGGTTTCCTGCCACTGGCGCGGCAGGGCCTTGGAGCTCTGCTCCCAGGCGGCGTGATCCTGTACCGGCTTGGCATTGGCGTACTGCTCGGCCGGCAGCAGCTTGGCCTTGACGTCGTCCGGCAGGGTCACGTTGCTGCGAATGGGGCGGGCATAGCCGCGCGCCAGGTTGATCTGGCCGGCGTCGGAGAGGATGTATTCCCGTGCCAGCTTGGCGGCGTTGGGGTTCTTGGCCCATTTGTTGATGATGGTGGTGTAACCGGCGATGACGGAGCCGTCGCTCGGGATCACCACCTCAAACTTCTTGGGGTCGATCTGGTCGCGGTAGTTCAGCGCGTTGAAGTCCCACAGCACACCCACTTCCACCTCGCCCTTCTCGATGTTGGCTATGGTGGGGTCGTTCAGCGACAGGCGGCCCTGCTGGGCCAGCTTGCCGAACAGCTCCAGGGCGGGCTTGAGATTCTTCTCGCTACCTCCGGTGGCATAGGCCGCCGCCAGCACGCCGTTGTTGGCCTGGGAGGCAACACCGACGTCACCCAGGGTCACCTTGTAGTCGCCACCCAGCAGGGACTGCCAGCTGGTCGGGGCAGCCTTGACCAGATCCTTGTTGATCAGGAAGGCGATGGTGCCGGTATAGGCCAGCATCCAGTGACCGTCGGCATCCTTGGCCCAGTTGGGAATGTCGGCCCAGGTGGAGGGCTTGTAGGGCTGGGTGACCCCCTGCTTGACCGCCACCGGGCCGAAGGCGCCGCCCACGTCACCGATGTCGGCGGTGGCATTGGCCTTCTCGGCGGCAAACTTGGCGATCTCCTGCGCCGAGCTCATGTCGGTATCCTGATGCTTGATGCCGTAGATGCTGCCGAGCTGCTGCCAGGTATCCTTCCAGTTGGCCCAGCTGTCGGGCATGCCGATGCTGCTGAGCTGGCCTTCACCGCGAGCGGCCTTCTCGAGATCCGCGATATTGTCGGCGGCAAACAGTGGCTGACTGATGGCCACCAGGGCCAGTGCACTTGCGATCACGCTTTTCATCATCCCATCCCTCTGGACTAGGTCAGTTAAGGTTCGAGAGGGATGCTAGAGGGGAAATATGACGGTGGCGGGGCGCTTTGATGGCAGTTTGATGACAATCGCCCTGTCATGGCGCTGTCATCCACAGCGGTTACAACTCTGAACCCAAGTGAAGCTGGACTACTCCAGCAATGGCTAAGCCAGCCGCCGCAGTCAGGATGAGCGACAGGGACATGAGCGTGATTGAATCGAGATTGAGCGAGCGGGTCGCGGCCGATGGCCGCGCCTCCAAGTGTGAACAGATTTGCCAGACCCTGCGCCGCTATATCGGCAGCGGCCAGCTGGGTGCGGGGCAGCAGTTGCCCGCCGAACGGGCCCTGAGCGAGCGCTTCGCCACCACCCGCATCACCATCAAGGAGGCGCTCTCGAGCCTCGAGGCGGATGGCCTCATCTACCGGGCCGAGCGCCGAGGCTGGTTCGTGGCGCCGCCAAGACTCACCTACGATCCCGCCATCCACACCCACTTTCACCAGTGGATCGGCGAGCAGCAGCGCACCGCCGAAACCCGGGTGCTGGCCCACGGCAGCGAGCTCGCCAGCAGCGAGCTGTGCCGCTGGATGGGGCTGGATCCTTTTACGCCGCTGTATGAAATCCGCCGCCTGCGCCTCATCGACGGTCGCCCTGTGCTGCACGTCAGCCACCACCTGCTGGCCAGCCGCTTTCCCGATATCGCCAGCGCGCCGCTGGCCAGCTCCCTCACCGAGCTCTATCAGCAACGCTATGGCATAGGCCAGGGGGGGGCGAGTCTCGAGATCACCCCCTCGGCGGCGCGCGGCGCCATCGCCCGCGCCCTCAATCTGGCGGATGGGAGTGCCGTGCTGCGGCTGGTGCGGGTCAACTACGACGAGCGGGGAGGGCTGGTGGATTGCGACATCGAGCACTGGCGACCGGATGCGATCCGTATCTGCCTCGATACGCGAGTATTGCAGCCGCTCGCAGGCAAGCTGCAGCAAACCCGGCTCGCCGACTAGGGGATATCCAAAGCACTGGCGGTTACAGTGGCCATCCGCATCTGTCTCGATACGCGAGCATTGCAGCCACCTGCATTCGACAGGCCGGCGCAGATCCAGCTCGCGGATCAGGGATGATCCGGCCCGCTCTGGCGGGCCATGTCTGCGTGGAAAGGAGGGGAGGCGGATCCCGCAGGATCCGCCGGGATCAGTTGTCGATATTGGGGATCAGGTCGTCGAAGCTCTGGTAGCCGCAGTCGGCCAGCTGCAACGACATGGTGTAGGTCTTGCTGCCCTCCCGCTGGCCGATGGCGGGGCGGTTGAGTTTGAGCTCCTGGTGCCAGTACTCCTTCATCCGCTCGATCAGCGCCATCGCCTCGCTCTCGTCCAGATGGAGCTGGCACAGCGCCATGTAGTTGTTGGACTTGTGCATGTTCTCCACCAGATAGTCCCCCAGCACGGACATGGCCTGGCGCGCCTGCTGGCGGGCGAAGCGGCTGTGCTGCTCGAAGCTGATCCGTTCGCTGATGAGGAAGTGGTAGCTGTTGTCGATGCCGAGCTGCAGGATGCCGAGCTTCTCCAGCTTGCGCAGATAGAGGTAGCAGGAGGCATCGGTCAGGCCGTACTCCCGCTTGAGATCGATTAACGTCTTGTCGCGCCAGAAGATGTTGGCGAGAAAGGCGTAGAGGCCGGGCTCCTTGTGGAATGCCTCGTCCTGCTCCTGGGTGAAGACGGCACGGCGGCTCTGGGCGTCCTGGGTGCGGTCCAGCAGCTCCTCGAACGACAGCCCCACCAGGTGGCAGATCTCCAGCAGGGTATCGAACGGCAGGGAGGGCTTGTTCATCATCCGTTTGACGGTGGCGATGGAGACGCCCATGGCTTCTGCCAGGGTCTGATAGCGGATCCCCTTGTCGGTCAGGGTCTTCTTCAGGGTGTCGAGAATATTGTTGGCCAGGGTCTGGCTGTAGGTCATGCAACTATTCCTTTATCTGCATCTTTATGTTGTGTCAGAAACTGAGTTCTTTTGTCGTTATGGGCTCAGATACTGACACTTAAAAAAACCAGAGGAAACAAACCCGGCGTAATCGATGGAAATGGCCAGACCAGTCTGAGTGGAAGGTTGCAGATAGTGATACTCTGCGGTGCATATCCTTCAACCATTCAACATTTTGCTGGTGGCGCATAAAACATCGCGCATAATTCAACACGAATCGGATTCAAGACCTTCCTGGTTGAGAAATCGATTGTTTGCTTCCAATTTAAGGGTTTTTTAAACCGCAAGGTTTTTATTCTTTCCTGGCATTGAGCGGAACTCGCAAGAGGGCCGCTTTTTTCTTTTCTCCGAATTTGCGCCCGCCGTCAAGCGGCGGGGCACCGGCAGCCCGCAGTTGCTGCTTGCGCCCCCTTTCTGTTAGCGCCCGCCTTACTCCCCCTTGCAGGGAAACAGCTTGGGGATCTCCCGGATCAGCCAGCTCTTGGCCTTGCCCATGGTGTCGCGCCGCCAGGCCAGCACGACCTGGATCTGGTGGCGATACTCGGGGCTGATCACCTTGAGCCGTCCGGCCCGGATGTCCTCTTCTATCCAGCTCAGCGGCATGGTGCCGACCCCGATCCCCGCCAGCAGGGCGTCGCGCTTCTCGCCCATGGTGCTGACGGTCAGCCGCGGCTGCTTGTCGAGCAGGCGATAGGTGAGCACCGGCTTGCGCAGCGCCGTGTCGGCCACTGCGATGGCGCGGTAGCGGCGCAGGGTATCGTCCGCCAGGGGCTCGGGCTCCTGATGCAGCGGGTGATCCGGGTGGGCGACGTAGAGCATCACCTCCTCCTGCAGCGCCTGATGCTTGATGCCGGTCAGCATGATGTCGGGGTTGAGGGAGGAGATGAGCAGGTCGGCCCGGCCATCTTCCAGACACTCCCAGCTGCCCGCCAGCACCTCGGCGCGAAACCTGAGCCGGGTATCCGTCAGCTCCGCCAGCCTTTCGACCAGGGGATAGAGCGCCTGCAGCGGTACCAGGGCATCGACGGCTATGGTGATGTCGGTCTCCCAGCCACGGGCCAGCGCCCGGGTCTCGCCAACCAGATGCTCGGCCGCCTCCAGCAGCACCCGGCCCCGCTCCAGCAGCATGCGGCCGGCCGGGGTGAACTTGGTTCTGTGGCCGCTGCGGTCGAACAGCATGGCGTCTAGCTCGTCTTCCAGCTTCTGCACCGTGTAGCTCAGCGCCGAGGGCACCTTGCCCAGTTCGTCGGCCGCCGCCGCGAAGCTGCCACGGCGGTCGATGGCATCCAGCACCCGGATGGCTTCCAGGGTCAGCGCCCGCTCCTTGTTCAGTTCCTTGGCCATAAATTGCCTTCAATTTTTTTGAACATGTTTGCCAGTTTATCTCGCTAACAAGTTAGGCCAAGTGTCTTTAATATTCAATCAACGCTTAGGCAGGAACGCCAAGCAGCCAAATAAACGGGTAGTTCCAGACTGTGACTCCATCAATCAGGGAGTCTGACTTCGGTGAAAGAACAACACACTATTTGAATGACCTCTTGCATGGATGCATTGATTCTGGCCACAGCGGCCTTGGCAATGACATAAAACCAAGAGAGTGAATGAACATGAAAAACGTAATCAAGATGCTGGCCGTTGCAGGCCTGATGACCGCAGGTTTTGCTCAGGCTTCCGTCCCGGCTGACCTCAACGCCGCCCCGGGCGTGCTGTTTGTGAACTGGCACGCCACCGCCGCGGTGGAAGGCAAGGGCAACCCCATGCTGGAAGTGCGTGACGAGTCTGGTGACCTGGTTGCCTCCGTCCATGCCAACCTGATGGGCAGCCAGCAGGTACAGATCCCGAGCCGCACCCAGGGCAACCTGACCGTGAGCCTGGGTGAGCAGAGCAGCGACTACCGCATTCCGTTCGGCATCGGTAGCGGCAAGCAGCGTTAATCAACCGTATCGGTACGTGAGGAGCACACCATGATGAAATTGAGAGCCGCAGAAGCGCGCGGCAAGGCCAACTTCGGCTGGCTGGATGCGCGCCACAGCTTTTCCTTCGGGCACTACTACGACCCGGACTGGATGGGGCATTCAGTGCTGCGGGTCATCAATCAGGATCTGGTGGCGCCGGGTGGCGGTTTCGCGACCCACCCTCACGCCAACATGGAAATCCTGACCTGCGTGCTGCAAGGCACCATAGAGCACAAGGACAGCCTCGGCCATGCCGAGCAGATCCCGGCGGGGGATTTCCAGCTGATGAGCGCGGGGTCCGGCATCCGGCACAGCGAGTACAACCCCTCGCAGACCGAGCCGCTCTCCCTGCTGCAAATCTGGATCGAGCCGAACGAACACGGCACGACACCCGGCTATCAGCAGAAGAAGATTGAAGCCAATCCGGGCATGACGCTGGTGGCGTCACCGGACGGCGAAGCAGGATCCTTCAGGATCCGCCAGCAGGCCCGCGTCTGGCGTTTGCAGCTTGAACCGGGTGAGAGCCTCACCTGGGAGCTGGCCGGCCGACACGGCTACCTGCAGATGATTTCAGGGGAGCTGACCGCCAACGGTCTGGCTGCCCGACCCGGCGACGGGGTTCTCAGTCGTGATGAGCCCAAATGGGATCTGGTGGCCGCGAGTGCCAGCCAAGCCCTGTTATTTGACCTACCCTGAAGCAGTCAGCGGTGATGTGACGCAAAACGAGGATATTGAAATGGACAAGATGAAAGATTTGGCACTGCTGGTGGGTCGCGTTCTGCTGGCTCTGATGTTTGTGATTGCGGGCTGGGGCAAGATCGGCGGTTACGCCGGTACCCAGGGGTACATGGAAGCCATGGGCGTGCCTGGTTTCATCCTGCCGCTGGTGATCCTGCTGGAGCTGGGCGGTGGCCTCGCCATCATGCTGGGCCTGTTTACTCGCAGCCTCTCCGTGCTGATGGCCGGTTTCACCCTGATGGCCGCCTTTATTTTCCACTATCAGCCTGCCGACCAGATGCAGATGCTGATGTTCATGAAGAACGTCTCCGTGGCCGGTGGTTTCCTGGCCCTGGCGGCAGCCGGTGCAGGGGCCTTCAGCCTGGATGCCCGCTTCGGCAAGAACTGGTAAACCCCGCAGGTTCGAGTTTTCCAACGCCTTTTGGCCGGTGCAATCGCACCGGCTTTTTTATGCCCGTCACATTTGCCTGCGGCAGATGACGGCGACGTGATCGGCGACAACAAGCGCCTTTTGCATCTTCCCCCCCGATCCCCGACAATCCCGATACCTGTGAAGTGACGGGGATCCTTGAGGTTTTCCCGCGCTGACCCCTCTTTTGCTCTGGCGGGAATTGCCCATGTTTACCCTCTACCACTCCAATCAGCTGGATCTGCTCAAAGAGCTGCTGGTGAGCCGCATCCGGCAGGCGCCTCTCTCTCACCCCTTCGATAGGGAGCAGATCCTGGTGCAGAGTCCGGGCATGGCCCAGTGGCTCAAGCTGGAGCTGGCCAAAGCCTTCGGCATCGCCGCCAATATCGACTTTCCGCTGCCCGCCAGCTTTATCTGGGAGATGTTCACCCAGGTGCTGGCGGACGTGCCGCGCCAGAGCCCCTACAACAAGGGCGCCATGAGCTGGCAGCTGATGACCATTCTGCCTGCCCTGCTCGATCGCCCGGCCTTTGCGCCGCTGGCCGCCTATCTGGGCGGGGAGGATGCGGATCCTGCCAAGGATCCCGAGCAGGTGCGGCTGTGGCAGCTCTGCCAGAAGGTGGCGGATCTGTTCGACCAGTATCTGGTCTACCGGCCGGACTGGATCGCCCGCTGGGAACAGGGGGAAGGGTTGAGCCAGGAGCTGGCCGGGGTGAGCGGTCAGGATTGGCAGCCCGAGCTGTGGCGCGAGCTGGTGGCTCGCACCCTGGCGCTCTCTCCGAGCGGCTACCACCGCGCCAACCTCTACGAGGAGTTTATCCACGAGCTGGCGCGTACCGCCACGCTGCCGGGCAAGCTGCCGCAGCGGGTCTTCGTGTTCGGCATCTCGGCACTGCCACCGCGCTATGTGGAGGCGTTGCTGGCCCTCGGCAGCCGGCCGGAGGTGGAGGTGCACCTGTTCGTCACCAACCCCTGCCGCTACTACTGGGGTGATCTGCTCGATCGCAAGACGCTGGCGCGGTTGGAGAACAAGCTCAAGCCCGGCACCGACATCGAGACTCTGCAGGGCACCGCCAACCCGCTGCTTGCCTCCATGGGCAAGCTGGGGCGCGACTACCTGCATCAGCTGATGGAATTGGAGGTGCCGCAAATAGAGGCCTTCGTCGATATCGACGAGCTGGATGGCAAGGGCAATATCAGGCTGCTGCACGCTATCCAGAAGGATGTGCTGGAGCTGGCCGAACGGGGTGCCGGCCAGTTCGATCTCGACGCCAGCCACCACAAGAGCCCGCTCGATCCGGCGGATGGATCCCTGCAGATCCACGCCTGTCATGGCCCGATGCGCGAGCTCGAGGTGCTGCACGACCGGCTGCTGGCGCTGTTCGAGCAGGACAAATCCCTCACCCCGAAAGATGTGGTGGTGATGATGCCGGACGTGAACAGCTACGGCCCCTACATTCAGGCGGTATTTGGCGCGCGCGGCCAGATCCCCTTCGCGGTGTCGGATCGGGCGGCCAGTCAGGAGAGCCCGCTGCTGCAGAGCTTCCTCGCCCTGCTCAGGCTGCCCAACGCCCGCTTCGGGGCGGGCGAGCTGCTCGCCATTCTCGAGGTGCCCGCCGTGCTGCGCCGCTTCGAGCTGGATGACGAGGAGTTCAACCAGCTGCGGGTCTGGGTGCAGGAGACCGGCATCCGCTGGGGGCTGGATGACGGCTACCCAGAGCGCTTCGATCTGCCGCGCCTCTCTGGCAACAGCTGGCTGTTCGGCCTGCGCCGCATGCTGCTCGGCTTTGCCATGGGTGACGGCGAACCGGTGGTGGGCATCTTGCCTTACGCCGATATCGAGGGTCAGCAGGGGTTGGCGCTCGGCAAGCTCGCCTGGTTTGTCGACTCGCTGGCCGAATTTTTGCCCCGCCTGCAACAGGCGCAGCCGCTGGGGGAGTGGGTCGCCTGCCTCAACGCGCTGCTGGAGCGCTTCTATCTGGCCGACGAGGATGAAGAGCGCCAGCTGCAGCTGATCCGCAGCCAGCTGGCCGACTGGCTCGCCCAGCTTGGCGAAGCCCGCTTCGAGCAGCCCATCAGTGCCGATCTGCTGCAGGATTACCTCGGCAGCGTGCTGGGGGAGTCCCGCTCCAGTCAGCGCTTCCTCGCCGGTCAGGTCAACTTCTGCACCCTGATGCCGATGCGCTCCATCCCCTTCAAGCAGGTCTGCCTGCTCGGCATGAACGACGGCGTCTACCCGCGCACCCTGCCACCCATGGGGTTTGACCTGATGGCGGTGGCGGGCCGGCGGGGGGATCGCTCCCGTCGCGACGATGACCGCTACCTGTTCCTCGAGGCGCTGCTCAGCGCCCAGCAGGGGCTCTACATCAGCTATCAGGGCTTCAGCGCCCAGGACAACAGCGACAAGGTGCCCTCGGTGCTGCTGGCCGAACTCATCGACTATGTGCGGCAGGGTTTCGTGCTGGCGGGGGATGAGCACCTCGATGACGAAAGCTCCGGCAAGCGGCTGCTGGCGCACCTGATCACCCAGCATCCGCTCACCCCCTACAGCCACGCCTACTTCTATCCGGCGGCAGGTTCCGGCCTCTTTACCTATGCCGCCGACTGGCTGCCGGCCCTCCATCCGCAGCGCGGGGCGGCCAACTTCCAGAGTGGCGAGCTGCCCTTACCTCCCGAATGGGGCAAGGAGCAGGGGCTGGAGCTGGCGGAGCTGCTGCGCTTCTATCGCCAGCCAGCCCGCTACTTCCTCAACCGCCGTCTCAAGGTGTGGTTCGAGCTTAATGAGGCCAACATCGAGGAGAGCGAACCGTTCGAGCTGGATGGCCTGCAACACTATCAGCTGAAAGACCTGCTGCTCAATGCTCACCTGGCCGAGGGGGACAGTCCAGAGCGGAGCGATAGTGTGAGCAAACGGCGCGAGCGGCTGCAGCTCACCGGTCTGCTGCCGCAAGGGTGGTTCGGCAGCCTGCTGCTGGAGGATCTGGATGCCGAGATGGGCAAGCTGGCGGATCGGCTGCGGCCCTGGGTGGCAGCCAATGAGGCGGAGAAACAGGCGGTGGAGGTCGATATCGCGCTGGCCCAGGGTCAGCTGCAAGGGTGGATCGACACCCAGAAGGGACGCTTGCTGGTGGTCAAACCCGGCAGCTTCAACGGCAAGGATCTGTTGCTGGGCTGGATCCAGCACCTCTGCCTCTCCTTGAGCGACGCCCCCGGCGACACCCTGCTGTTTGACGCCAAGCAGAGTCTGCGGCTGGCCAGGCTCCCGGCTGACGAGGCGCGGCCCAAACTGGCGGCGCTGGTGGCGCTCTGGATGCAGGGGATGAAGCGGCCGCTGCCCTTCTTCCCGAGCACCGCCTGGGAGTGGCTCAAGGCGATCGAGAAGGATCCGGAGAAACCGGAGGCGGCCGACAAGGCGGCTCTCACCCGCTTCAACGGTGGCTACATGGCCAAGGGGGAGGGGGAAGACGCTTATGTCGCCCGCTGTTTCCCGGAACTGGACGAGGCCGTGCTGGCCCAGTTGCAGACGCTGGCCCGTGAACACCTGACCCCGCTGCTGACCACCATGGAGATGATGTAATCATGGCTAACCCGCTCAATACATTACGTTTTCCCCTCCATGGTGAACGACTGATCGAGGCCTCTGCCGGCACCGGCAAGACCTACACCATTGCCGGTCTCTACCTGCGCCTGCTGCTGGGTCATGGCCCGCTCATCGAAGAAGGTGAAGACGCCGGTCAGCCCAGCGCCCACGAGCGGCCGCTCTCGGTGACCGAAATCCTGGTGGTGACCTTTACCGAGGCGGCTACCGCCGAGCTGCGCGGGCGGATCCGCGCCCGCATCCATGAGGCGCGCCTCGCCTTTATGCGCGGTGAAAGCAAGGACGCCCTGCTGAGCCAGCTGCTGGCGGAAGTGGAGGATCACGAACTGGCGGCCCGCCGGCTGCTGGCCGCCGAGCGCCAGATGGACGAGGCGGCGGTCTTCACCATCCACGGCTTCTGCCAGCGGATGCTGAAACAGAACGCCTTCGAGTCGGGCGCCCTCTTTGAAACCGAATTTCTCACCGACGACAGCCAGCTCAGGCTGCAGGCGGTGAGCGACTACTGGCGATCCGAGTTCTATCCGGTGGACGAGGCGCTGGCCCGCGCGGTGCGTGCGCTCTGGCCGAGCCCCGCCGCCCTGCTGCGGGAGATGGGCAGCTGGCTCGACAACAGCGAGCTGGAGATGCGCCCGCCGGCGGGGGACGAGACCCTCGCCGCCCGCCATCAGGCGGCCATGGCCCGCATTGAGGCGGTGAAACGCGAATGGCTGGCGCAAGGGGACGAGATCCGCCGTCAGACCGATGGGCAAGTAAGCCGCTACACCGGCAAGAACTACGAAGGGTGGCTCGCCAAGATAGCCGACTGGGCACAGGACGAGGCCAGCGGCTACGCCATTCCCAAGGAGCTGGAGCGCTTCGGCCAGACGGTGCTGGAGGAGAACCTCAAGAAGGGGGGGGCGGTACCGACCCTGCCGCTCTTTAGCCAGATCGACGAATTGCTGGCGAGCCGTCCCGGTATTCGCGATCTGATCCTGCAACGGGCGGCGGTGGTGGTGCGCAGCCGGATGCAGGCGAGCAAGCGCCAAGCTCATCAGCTCTCGTTCGATGACCTGCTCAAAGACCTCGACGGTGCGCTCGGCTCCGGCCTTGGCGAGCGGCTGTGCGAGCGCATTCGCGCCACCTACCGGGTGGCGATGATCGATGAATTTCAGGATACCGACCCCCAGCAGTACCGCATCTTCCACCGTCTTTACGGTGGCCACACCGACACGGCACTGCTGATGATCGGTGACCCCAAGCAGGCCATCTACGGCTTTCGCGGCGCCGACATCTTTACCTACATTCAGGCGCGGCGAAATGTGAGCGCCCACTACACCCTCGGGCGCAACTGGCGCTCCAGCAGCGCGCTGGTGGCGGCGGTCAACGGTCTGTTCGAGCGGGCCAAGGATCCCTTTATCTACGAGGCGGATATCCCCTTCCTGCCGGTGGAGGCGCAGGGCAAGAGCAAGGCGCTGCAGCTGGATGGCGAAGCCGCTCCCGTGCTCCACTGCTGGCAGCTGAGCGGCCAGCCCACCTTCAACAAGGGGGATTACCAGAGCCGGATGGCCCGCGCCACGGCGGTGGAGATCCACCGCCTGCTGACCCAGGCCCGTGATGGCAAGGCGCAGATTGGTGACCAGCCGGTGAAAGCGGGGGACATCGCCGTGCTGGTGCGCACCGGCGCCGAGGGCAAGCTGGTGCAGCAGGAGCTGGCACGGCTCGCCATCGCCTCCGTCTACCTGTCGAATCGCGAGAGCGTGCTGGCGCAGGTGGAGGCGCGGGAGATCCTGCTCATTCTGCACGCCTGTCAGAACCCGGGGGAGGAACGGAGCCTTAGGGCGGCGCTCGCCACCGGGCTGTTCGATTTGGACGCCAAGGCGCTCGACGAGCTCGCCAGCGACGAGCGGGCGTGGGAGAGCGCGGTGCAGGAGTTTATGGAGTACCGCAAGATCTGGCACAAGCGCGGCGTGCTGGCTATGCTGCGCGCCCTGCTGCACCGGCGCAATCTCGCCTCCTCCCTGCTGGCGAGCCCGAATGGCGAGCGGCGGCTGACCAACTTCCTCCACCTCGGCGAGCTGCTGCAACAGGTGAGCTGCGAGCTGGATGGCGAATATGCCCTGCTGCGCTGGCTGGGGGAGGCGGCGAGTCGCCCCGACGGCCAGGATGCGGAGCAGGTACTGCGGCTGGAATCCGAGCGCAAGCTGGTGCAGATCGTCACCATCCACAAATCCAAGGGACTGGAGTACCCGCTGGTGTTCCTGCCCTTCATCTGCAGCCACCGCGCTGCCGATACCCCGCTGTTCCACGAAGCGGACGGCGCAGGCAATCGCACCGTGCTCGATCTCACCGGCGCCGAGGCGTCCCTGGCCGAGGCCGACCGCGAGCGGCTTGCCGAAGATCTGCGGCTGCTCTATGTGGCGCTGACCCGGGGCGTCTACGCCACCTGGCTGGGGCTGGCGCCGGTGCGCTCCGGCAATGGCAAGTCGGAGCAGACCGACCTGCACCAGACCGCCATCGGCTACCTGTTGCAAAAGGGTGAGGAGGGGGATGCCACCACACTGGCGACTGCCCTGACCGAGCTGGCACAGGCGCTGCCCGGGGTGGCCGTCGGTGAGCCCTCGCTCACTCGCCCGGCCCCCATGGCGGCGGAGGCGGAGCAAATGGGCGAGCCGCAGGTGCGCTACTTTACCGGCACCCTCGAGCGGGACTGGTGGATCAGCTCCTACTCCGGGTTGGCGGCGCAGGGCCACGGCCACAGCAAGGGGGTGCTGGCCAATCCCGGCTTCGATGACGAGGTCGTCACCGAGGCGGCTGCGCTGGCGGTTGAACAACCGGAAGAAGCGCCCCAGCCCTCCATCTTCACCTTCCCGAAAGGGGCGCGCCCCGGCACCTTGCTGCACAGCCTGTTCGAGACCATCGATTTTCAGAGCGCCGGCGGCGAGCCGCTGGCGGAGCACATCGCCACCCTGCTGGCGCAAGATGGCTTCGACGAGAGCTGGGCGCCCGTGCTGCAACAGCAGGTGGAGGCGGTGCTGGATACCCCGCTGGAAACGGGCTTTGGCGAGCCGGTACGGCTGCGGGATCTGGCCCCCGAGCGCAAGCAGGTGGAGCTGGAGTTCTTCCTGCCCATGGGACGGGTGACGGCACCGGCGCTGACCGCGCTCTGCCAGCAGTACGACCCGCTGTCGCGGGGCAACAAGCCGCTCAGCTTTGCCACCGTGCAGGGGATGCTCAAGGGCTTTATCGATCTGGTGTTCGAGTGGCAAGGGCGCTGGTATCTGCTCGACTACAAATCCAACCACCTCGGCATGAGCCCGGCCGATTACAGCCGCTCGGCGCTGGAGCAGGCGATGGCCGAGCACCGCTACGACCTGCAATACCAGCTCTACTCGCTGGCCCTGCACCGGTTGCTGGCCCTGCGCCTGCCGGGTTACGACTTCGAGCAGCACTTTGGCGGGGTCTTCTATCTGTTCCTGCGTGGCATGCCGCAGAGGGGGATTTTCCATACCCGTCCCAGCCGTGAGCTGGTGCTGGGGCTGGATCGGTTGTTTAGCGAGGGGGCGGCGCCCGCCCTCGCCGGGGTATCGGATAACGGGGTAGAAGCATGAACGGCACCATGATGATTGAACGGCTCAAGGCTTTGGCGCTGGCGGGCCGCATCCGCCAGCTGGATCTGCAATTTGCCAAACTGGTGGCCGATCTGGGCGGCAGCCCCGAGCTGGTGCTGGGGGCGGCGCTCACCTGCTTCGAGCTGGGGCGCGGCCATGTCTGTCTGCCGCTTGAAATGCTGACAGCTGGATCCTTGCGCCCGTTCGGGCTGGATCCGGATCAGAGCCGGGATCTGCTGGCCGATCTGGCGGATCCTGCCCGCTGGCCCGCCCTGTTTGTGGCAAGCCCGCTGGTTGGCACCGAGCAGGATGACGGGCTCGCCCCGCGCTGGCCGCTACGGCTGTGGCGCGGGCGCCTCTACCTCACCCGCTACCACGATCATGAACAGGGGGTGGCCCGCCACCTGCGCGCCTTGAGTGAAAGAGCCGAATGGCCGGAGATAGCCCCGGCCCTGTCGCGGCTGTTTGCCCGCGACTACGGCCTGGTGTTCGCGACACTGCTCAAGGCCCGCCTTGCCCCTGACTTTTCGGCTCGCCACTTTACCCTGAAGTACCTGGATCTGGTGTTCCCGAGCGAGGTGGATTGGCCCGCCATCGAGGCGCTGCTGGCCAGCGCCCAGGCGGCGAGCGACTTGAGCAAGCTGGATGCGCTGGTGCCCGAGGCGCTCTGCTGCAACGGCCAGAAGCTGGCGGCGGCCACCGCGGCGGCGCGCCCCTTTGCGGTCATCTCCGGCGGTCCCGGCACCGGCAAGACCACCACGGTGGCGAAGCTGCTCGCCATTCTGGTGGAGACCGGCCTGCAAGCGGGCAAGGCCCCGGCGATCCGGCTGGTGGCCCCCACCGGCAAGGCGGCGGCGCGCCTCACCGAGAGTATCGGCTCTGCCCTGCAGGCCCTGGATCTGCCCCCCGAGTGGGTGGAGGCGATTCCCACCGAAGCGGGCACCCTGCATCGGCTGCTCGGGGTGATCCCGGGGCGCAGCCAGTTCCGCCACCACGCGGGCAACCCGCTGCACCTCGACTTGCTGGTGGTGGATGAGGCCTCCATGGTCGATTTGCCGATGATGGCGCGTCTGCTCGATGCACTGCCGAGCCACGCCCGCCTGATCCTGCTTGGCGACAAGGATCAGCTCGCCTCGGTGGAGGCGGGGGCCGTGCTCGGCGATATCTGCAGTTTTATCGAACAGGGCATCAGCCCGGCGCAGGCGGATTGGCTCTCCCGCCAGACCGGCTACCGCTTGCAGGGCACGCCCGCGGGGGCACCGGTGCGCGACAGCCTCTGTTTGCTGGCCAAGAGCTGGCGCTTTGATCAGCATTCGGGCATCGGCCAGCTGGCGCGCGCCTGCAACAGTGGCGATGCCACGGCGGTGGAGGCGGTCTGGGGAATGGGCTTTGCCGATATCAGCCTGCACCCCTGGGCGGGGGAGGCCTACGACGCCCTGATTGCCCAGGGGGTGGCCGGTTACGGCAGCTATCTGAAGGCGGCCCGCGCGGGGGAGGCTCCCGCCGCCGTGTTCAAGGCATTCAACAGCTTCCAGATCCTCTGCGCCCTGCGTGACGGCCCGTTCGGGGTAGTGGGGCTTAACGAGCGGCTGGAACTTGCCCTGTCACGGGCCGGCCTGATTGCCCGCGATGGCGACTGGTATGCCGGTCGCCCTGTGATGGTGGTGCGCAACGACCACGGCGTGGGCCTCTACAACGGCGATATGGGGCTCTGCCTGCCCGATAAAACCGGGCGGTTAAAGGTCTGGTTTGAGCAGCCGGATGGCACCCTGCGGGCTCTCTTGCCAAGCCGGCTGCCGCCCCACGAGACGGTCTACGCCATGACCATCCACAAATCCCAGGGCTCGGAGTTTGCTCATACCGTGCTGGTGCTGCCCGACAGCCCCAGCCCGCTGCTGACCCGCGAGCTGGTATATACCGGCATCACCCGCGCCAAGGCCCGCCTCGATCTTTACGGCGATCGCGCCCTGCTGGCACAAGCGGTACGGAAAAAGACCGAGCGTTATTCCGGATTGGCGGAGAGGTTGGGGGAGTGATTGGGGATTATAAGGTCAGCTTGGTTTCCGCTCGTGTTTTTTAATAATTTGATTGATGCATCAGTCTAAGACCATAAAGTTAAATGAAATTGATAGGTGTTGAAATGTTGGAAGAAAAAATAAGGGAGTTTGTATCCAAAAAAGCCCTCGATTTCTCTGAAAATCTCCCGAAGTTCCAAGGTGGTATAATCCATCGAATGCAAAGAGTCAGAGCGACAGAGCGAGAAATTGCAAAAGAAAATGCAACTTTAGCCAAATGTCCCGATGATGTTAAAATTGAGTTGGAAAGTATTTCCATGCTTTTTGTATACGAATTTGAAAACTTTGAGAAAGTTCATTCGTCTCTACAGAAGTTATTTCCTGGAAATAAGAAAATAGCAAAAATAATTAATGATATACGCAATAGTCAAAATGATATTGACGGCGCTAGTTGGAGTGAGATCGGTTTAATTACTAGAGAGCACGAAGAATACTATTTCATTGATAGAGTAGAAAAAAGCACTCTTCCAGATTTAGTGAGTAGAGTTTTAGTTTCTCATTTTAAATTATTGCCATCACTCGCTTGTTTACAATTTAGAGTTATGCCGAGTGACGAGGTTAAAAAAAACTTGAATAGTCTCGCTGAAAGAACTTATCTTAATCACACTGTTTCCAGTAGCATTATGCCTCGTAAAATATTTAAAGGATATCACCGTAAATTTGAGAGCGTGGCTGCTGCGGTGGTTTCTGAAAAAATACAGAGTGTAGTGAAAATTACTAACAAGTGGCTGATGAAAGAACTAGGTATTAACCCTAAGAATATAGATGAAAGTGTCATACATCCGCTATATAAAATTGTTCATGGTTTACCGATAAATATTGAAGAGTTTTCGAAGGAAAATAGTATATGGCTTTCTAAATATGGCTTTATTCCATCTAGCTATAACTCGTACTACTCAGACATCGCTATCTTCAGTCCATCACTGAGCTATAATAATCGCTCCCATAGGCTAGACCCTTTGTTCTATGTTGATCGTAGTAAGGATCAATTTGATGTAGATGTTGATGGTTTGCTAAGAGGTGCGATGTCTTCATCTGTGCTTTTGTCTCGTCTATTTATATATAAGTCTACGATAGAGAGTTTGCGTTCAAAGGGGCTTATGGATTTAACCTCTAAATGGAAAGTTATTAAGAATTCAGGAGAGACACTATACAAACTAAAACATGTATTACTACGGCTTGATAGAATGCTCGTTGAAGCTGAAAAATTAAAACCTTGGTTGTATCACTCATTCGATAGTGCCTGCGTTATGAGCAGGAGATTTAATGGGGAAACGTCTACGCTACCGTCAGACATTATCGATATTGTTAACAATGAATTGATAGCTATTAAAAAATCTGCAGTAATGCTAGATAAAGCGCTCTCAGACCGCTTAGCCACCGAGAATATATATGCAATGTACCAACTGCAGCGTAAGGTTTTTTATCTTACTATAGTGGCTGTGATTATTGCTGGTGTCGGCCTCATATCAATATGGGATAAGATTACATTATTTTTAAAATCAATCATTCCTTTCTTTGAAAACTTATAAAAGTATTTTTATCTCGTATGTTGGACTTCGCAGGCTCAGCACCAACCTACCGATTATGTAGGTTGTGGTTGAGCGTAGCGAAGCCCAATGTTTACCGCGCGTTCTCTTTTTCTTTCCCCTCATCCCCAACCCTTCTCCCGCAAGGGGAGAAGGGAGCAATGCCGTTACCGCTGTTCGATTACGTTTCGCTAATCGAACTTACGAGAGGGTCAGGGTGAGGGGATCATTCAGGTATTAGATGGTGAGCTCCAGTCGGTTGCCTTCCGGGTCGAGGAAGGTGCTCTCGTAATAGCCGTCGCCGGTCCAGCGGGGGCCGTCCAGATGTTTGACCTCGGCGCCCTTGAGCAGCTTGAGGCGGGCGGTCATCTTGTCCACCTCCTCAGTGCTGCCGAGGGAGAAGGCGATATGGGCCAGCCCCTGCAACGGGTGTGGCAGGTGCAGATCCGCCGGAAACAGGATGGGGGTGTGCATCAGCTCCAGGCTGGCGCCCCCTTCGAAGCGCACGAAGTAGGAGCTGAACTGTTTGCTCGGGTTGTGATAGCGCTCATTGGCCTGCCCGCCAAACAGGGTGCAGTAAAATGCCTTGAGCGCCTCCAGATCCTGCGCCCAGATGGCGACGTGATGGATATGCATGGCTTGTCTCCTGTGACTTGATGCCCTTAATGCTATGCTGGGGCCTATTCCTTCGACATGGCTGAGCCCGTCCTGATGATGTCTGAAACTGCCAACACCGATCTTGTCGATGTCTCCCCCGACTGCCGCGAACAGATCTGCTGTGACAGCCTGCTGCCGGCCCTCGCACAGGAGCAGGTGTGGCTGGCGGGCTATTCCCGTCTCAAGACCCGTTACCGCATCGCGCGCCGCTTTGCCGATGTGCACTGTTTTCTGCTGACCCTGGGCGGCGAGGGAGAGGTGCAGGTAGGAGATCGCCGCGAGCGGTTGCAGGTCGGGGAGTGGGCGCTGATCCCGGCCGGGGAGCCGCTCTGCTATCAGCTTGGCGAGCAGCTTAGTGAGCAGGTGAACGAGCCGTTGGATCAGCCGTTGAGTGAGATGGGCGAGTGGGAGCTGGTGTGGCTGCTGCTGCACAAGGATTCCCCCTGGGATGCCTTCGCCAGCCACCCCCGGCTCGGTTGCACCTCCCAGCAGGCAACCGTGCTGCGCACGATCGAGAACCTCTATGCGGAGCAGGAGCGCCATCAGGACCCGCTGCTCAGCGCCCTGCTGGTAGAGCAGCTCGGCTTTTACCTGCGCCGTCTGCTGCAGAAGGGGGAGGGGCAGCGGCGTGGCGAGCGGCTGGCGCTGCGCCTCGAATTGCTGCTCAAAGAGGCGCTGACCGAGCCGTGGGACATAGCGCGCATGGCTGGTGCCCTGCATCTCTCCGAACGCCAGCTCTACCGGCTCTGCCAGCAGCACTTTGCGCTGGCGCCCATGGCGCTGCTGCAACGGCTGCGGCTACAACGGGCGGCGCTCTTGCTGGCCAGCCGGGCCGACTCGGTGAAGCGGCTGGCCGAGCAGTGCGGCTTCAAGAACGAGTACCACTTCTCCACCGCCTTCAAACGCCAGCACGGGCTGGCGCCCAGCCACTATCGCAGCCTGCATCATCCCGCCTTTAAAACCGGACAAGTGTGAAATATTGAGCCACACTGGTTGCTACTGTTATTCAGACGAACCCGATGGCGGCCGATAACCGGAATAAGCGGTGGCGGTTTTCATCGATCAACGGATAGCGGGCTGTGCAGCCGTCTGCCGCTGTCATTTCTCAACATCAGGCTGGAATGCCCCGCACCCTGCGGGGCGGCAAGACAAGGATGGTCTCCATGCTGCAGGACAGCGACACGATCAGGATCTCGGACGTCAGCGAGGCCGTGATACACGGCATTCTGGCGGTGGTGAGCGACGGGATCTGGGACTGGAATGCCAACACCGGCTTCGTCTATCGCAACCCGGGCTGGTATCAGATGCTGGGCTACGAAGCCCACTCCCTGGGCAACAACGTCTTCACCTGGGAGAGCGTGATCCACCCCGACGACATGGATCGGGTGATGGCCAGCTTCGATGCCTACCTGAGCGGCGCCGCCCCCGACTACCGGGTCGAGTATCGCTGCCGCAGCCGCGGCGGCGACTATATCTGGATTGAGGATTGCGGCCGCATCATCGCCCGCAACCCGGATGGGTCGGTGGCCCGGATGATCGGTGCCCATCGCAACATCCACGCCCAGAAGCTGCTGCTGGAGCAGCTGGAGCGGCGCAACCACACCCTGGAGCAGCAGATTGCCGAGCGCACCGCCGAGCTGGTGCGGCTCAACGAGGCGTTGCAGCAGAAGGCGGAGGAGAACCGCCAGCTGGCGGAGACCGACGCCCTGACCGGTGCCGCCAGCCGCTACCGGCTGGAGCGGGCCATCCGCCAGGAGTGCGAGCGGGCCAAGCGCTTTCACCAGCCCTTCTCCGTCATCGCCATGGACGTGGATGACTTCAAGCAGATCAACGACAACCACGGCCACCACGCCGGGGATCAGACCCTGATCAACATAGTGGCGCTGGTACGCGGCCATATCCGCGAAATCGACCTGATTGCCCGCTGGGGCGGCGACGAGTTCATGGTGGTGCTGCCCAATACCGGCCGGCTCGATGGCCGGCTGGTGGCCGACAAGCTGCGGGAGCTGCTGGTGCAGTCGCGGGTCTGCCAGCACTTCGACATCACCATGAGCTTCGGGCTGGCCGAGTACCAGCCGGACGAGCCCATGAGCCAGCTGATGGTGCGGGTGGATCGGGCCCTCTACCAGGCCAAGCTGACGGGCAAGAACCAGATCTGCGAGTAGTCCGCCCATAGCCGGCGTCGGCGGTCCGGCTAAGCCGCCGCCATGTCGGATTATTCTGGTTATCCCCCCCGAATGCGTCTTGACCGATCGATCGCCTTGACTCCGATCGAGGGCGCTGGTCTGATGCGCGCTCTTTAATCCCCCGCGAGAGATGAAACGATGAAAAAGAGCATCCTGGTTGCCCTGACTGCACTGCCGCTGATGGCCAACGCCGGTCTGATGGATTCCCTGACCGACACAGTGACCAGCAGCGTGACCAGCACTGCCAAAGAGATGGCCGGCTCCGCCATGGACAGCGCCTCCAATGAAGCGATCAAGAAGGCGCTGGACATCAAGGAAGGCGGCTCCAACAAGCAGGCCATCAAGGACAAGCTGGGCGCACCGGCCAGCACCAAGACCGAAGCCGGTCTGGAAGTGTGGACCTATGACCTGGGCGCCCTGAACAAGGTTTCCCCCATGCTGGCAGAGACCTCCAAGACCCTGTTCAAGGATGCCGAAGCCGCTCAGAAGAACGTGCTCATCAAGTTCGAAGGCGAGACCGTCAAGACCCTGAACCTGGTCGACAAGACCAAGGCTTGAGTCTGAACGACGTGCATGAAAAAAGGGGCCCGCGGGCCCCTTTTTGCTGCCTGATGCGGCCATCAAACCTTGAAGCGATGTACCAGCGCCAGCAACTGGCGATTGGAGCTGAGCAGCGCCGCTGCACTCTGTTCGGTGTGCTGGCCGTTTTCCAGCAGCAGGTTGAGCATGTCGCGAATGCTCACCATGTTGCGGTTGATCTCCTCGGTTACCCGGCTCTGCTCCTCGGCGGCGGTGGCGATCTGGCTGCTGAGGTCGTGGATCCGCACCACTGAGTCGGCCATGTTGTCGAGCCCCCCCGTCACCTGGCCCGTGGTATCTGCTGCCGTCTGACAGCTGCGCTTGGTATGTTCCATGGCGACCACGGCTTCGGCGACGCCCTGGGTGAGGCGCGACAGCATGCTGCCCACCTCGGCCGTGCTGTTCTGGGTGCGCGCGGCCAGGGCACGCACCTCGTCGGCGACCACTGCGAACCCGCGTCCCTGTTCACCGGCCCGCGCCGCCTCGATGGCGGCATTGAGCGCCAGCAGGTTGGTCTGGGCAGCGATGCCGCCGATCACCCCGAGCACGCTGCCGATCTGCTGGGCATCCTCCTGCATCTCCAGCACCTTGGCGGCCGCCAGATCCACCTCGTCGATCAGGGCCACCACGCTGGCGGAAGCCGATCCCACCACTGTGCGTGAATTGGCGGCCTGGCCGTTGGCGGCGTCGGTGAAGCTGGCCGAATCGCTGGCGTGTTGCGCCACGCTGTCGGCGGTGGAGCTGAGCTCGGTGAGTGCGGTGACCACCTGCTCCGTCTCGGCGGCGTGTTCGTTCAGGATCCGCCTGGCCTGGCCGGTCTGCTGATCGAGGCGTGCCAGCTCCTGGGTGATGAGATCGGTGGCGTCCGTCACCTGTACCATCATCTGCTGCAGATAGGCGATGAAGCGGTTCACCGACAGGGCGATGTGATCCAGCTCATCGTGCCCCTTCACCTGAATGCGGGCGGTCAGGTCGGCATCACCGGCACTGAGGGCATCAATATTCTGCTTGAGGGTCTGCAGCCGGTTGCCGAGTTGACTGACGGCGAGCAACATCAGCCCGAACAGCAGTCCTACCAGTGGCAGCTGGATAGAGGCCAGGGTGGTGAGCACGTCCCTGCTGTCTTGTGTCAGCAGGCTGGTTGGCAGGGCAGTCGCCAGCAACCAGGGCGTCCCCTCGATGGCTTGCAGCAGCAGGGTCTGTTCTTCCCCCTGATCCTGGAAAGTGGTGCGCAACTGCGCCTGGCTGCGGGCTTGACCGAGCAGGCCGGCAATGGCGCTGGCGAAGGGATAATCGGCGTGAGCGGAGAGATTGCCCAGCACCACATCACCGTTCAGGCGGGCGTTTCGGCTCAGGATCTTGCCGTCAGCCTCGACGATCATCACCTGGCCACCGATCTCCTGCTCCTTGCTGGCCACCAGATCGTTGAAGAAGCCCAGGGTCACGTCTATGGTCGACACCCCGAACAGGGTGCCATTACGGTAGATCCCCATGGCGCAGTTGGTTCTCGGTTGCTGGCTGGCGCCGTCCTTGTAGGCGGCGGCCCAGGCACACATGCCTTGAGGGGCTTGCTGTCCCGCCTTGTGCCAGGGTTGTTCGAAGTAGTTGGGGGCCTCAGCCGAGTTCCAGTAGGTGTTGGGGATCAGCTTGTTGGCTGTATCTCTGTGATAGAAGGTGCTGAACTTGGCGCGACCGGCTTCCCGCTGATCCGGCAGTGGCCAGATGCCGCCGCCAAACACCATGGCATTGCCGTATTGATCGATCAGCGCTGGCAGCAGAGCATCGATCTGTTCGCTCGGCAGCTGGGCGACTAGCTGGGTGATGCTGCGGGACTGGCTCTGCACCCCGTTGAGCTGATCGCGGATGTCGGTGGCGATCTCGCTGACCCGCAGTGCCACGTTCTGTTCACCGGCCTTCTGCAGCGCTGGTTTGATCCAGAGCTGGATGCCAAATACCGTCAGGGCACACACCAGCGCCATGAATCCCACAAAAACGGCGCTATAGCGCCCCTTGATTGTCCCCAGACTCCACCCCATAACGACTCCTGTCTTTTGTTGGCTCGCCGATGTGCGACCTTGTTATGCGAGGCGCCATTATTAGCTATTTCGAACATAAAACGTTTGTTATCGCTCACAGAACTCGGAGCAGGGAGGAAGGGAAGTAAGGGATGTTGGAGTGGAGTTCGGCGGGTAACCGGCCGAGCGGGAGGGCGGAACGAAAAAAGGGTGGCCGAGGCCACCCTGTTGCAGGTCGAAGTGCGTTTACTGATGCGCTTCGGCGAACTGCTTCATCGCTTCGGCGTGCTTGGTCATGCCGTCGGCACGCAGGCTCAGGTTCTTCACGAATTCAGCCTTCTTGGCCGGATCTTCGATCTTGTCGTAACGCTGCTGCAGGTGAGTCTGGATCTGCTCCGGCGTCATGTTCTGCATGCGGGCCATCTTGTCGTGGCGGCCGCCATGGTGCTTGCCGCCCATCATGCCGCTGCCATCCATCGGGCAGTCGGTCATCATGCCGGGCTGGGCGGTGGTGACGGCTTCGCTGGCGGCATAGGCGCCGAGCGGCAGGCCAAGGATCAGGGTGGCGGTCAGCAGGGTCTTGGTCAGTTTTTTCATGGTCTATCTCCTTGCGGATTGAGTTCGGGGTCGGCTTGCTCGCCTTGACCCTAAGTAAACACCAGACTGGTGTCTGAACTTTGCCAGTTGAAGCCTATTTTGTAGCAGAGTGTGACACGGTGACGCTGTACAGGGCTTGACCGGGCGCATGCCGGACGGGAAATAAAAATACCCCGTCAGCGTCGCCCGCTGGCGGGGTATTTTTAGGCTGGGGCCGGCTTAGCGCTGGCGACCGCTGCCGACGCTGTAGGGCATGCGATAGCTGCTGCTCTCACCGTCCAGGCTGAGGGTCAGGTCACCCTGGGCCCGCATCGGCAGACGCACCTGCTGCATCCCCTGCAACTCGGCAGGCACCCGCTTGAGCACGTCGCCGGTGGCGTTGCGGATCACCAGGGTGGGGTGTGCCTCATTGCTGCTGACGGCGTCGTGCCAGTTGACGAACAGCAGACCGGGGGCGGCACTGACGTCGGCGGGCAGGGCGGCCTGGGCCAGGCCGGTGTGGGCCAGGCCGGCCAGCATTAACAGAGTCAGGCTCTTGTTGATCATGATATTGCTCTCCTTGGTATGACTCGCCGCAAGATGGCGGCAGAAAAGTCAGGGTGCGCAGCCGCCGCCTGGCGGCCGCACATCATGACGAAGGGGATTCGGTCGCTCCCTTGGCGTCGCCGCGGCCGGGGGCCCTGTCGGCGGGGGATGTCTGCTTGTGGTTCGGGGGGCTCGCCGGTTGGGGTGAGCTGCCGCTCGCCTTTCTGGCAAGGGCTTCGCTGGCGGCAAAGGCCAGCAGCAAGGGGGTGGTGAGGGCCAGCATGGCCTGTCTACTCCTGCAACCGATGGGATGGCCACAGTAAACAGCCGGCTTGTGTCTCAACTTTGCCGAACGGGCGCTTTTTTGTAGCAGAGTGTGGCATCTTGCTGATCTGGCACACTTTGACACAAACCGTCCGGCAGATTTTCGTATACTCGTGCCAGCTCTAACAGGAGAGGCCTCATGAACCAAAGCAGCACCCACATTCTGGTGGTCGACGATCACAGCGAGATCCGCGATCTGCTGAAGCGTTTTCTGGAACAGCACGGCCTGCGGGTTAGCTGTGCCCGGGATGGCAAGGAGATGAAGCGGCTGCTGGAGGAGCGGGAGTTCGATCTGCTGGTGCTGGATCTGATGATGCCGGGGGAAGACGGCCTGACCCTTTGTCGCGAGCTGCGGGCCAAGTCCAGCCTGCCGATCATCATGCTCACCGCCATGGGGGAGGAGACCGACCGCATCATAGGGCTGGAGATGGGGGCCGACGACTACCTCGCCAAACCGTTCAATCCGCGCGAGCTGCTGGCCCGCATCAAGGCGGTGATGCGCCGCACCCAGGTCGAACCGCAGCCTGCGGCCGAGACCTTGACCCGGGATCTGCGCTTCGATCGCTGGCTGCTCGACATCAACCGGCGCGAGCTGGTGGATGAGGAAGGGGTGGGCCTGAGCCTCTCCACCGCCGAATTTGACCTGCTGCGGGTCTTTCTGGAGCGGCCGCAGCGGGTGCTGAGCCGGGATCAACTGCTGGATCTGGCCCGTGGCCGCGAGGCAGTGGCGTTCGACCGGGCCATTGACACCCTGGTGAGCCGGCTGCGGCGCAAGCTGGAGCGGGATCCCAAGAACCCGGAGCTGATCAAGACCATCTGGGGTGGCGGTTACCTGTTCGCCGCCGATGTGACCCAGGTATAAGGCCGTGGGGATCCTCAAGCGTGGCTGGTCGAAACTGTGGCCCAAGGGGCTGACCGGCCAGATCATCCTGGTGGCGCTGGCCGGGCTGGTGTTGATCCAGCTGCTCAGCATCCAGATCTACCGTACGGATCGGGAGGAGGCGCTCGGCTACATCAACAGCCGCAACGCCATGCAGCGCATCGTCTCAGTGGTGCGGCTGCTGGCCCTTTCGCCCCCCTCCCTCTATGACGAAATCATCAAGGCGAGCCGCAGCGAGACCCTGCTGCTGCGTATCGCCGACGAGCCGCTGCAACCGGACAACCGCAGCCCCCGCTTCGAGCAGCTGGTGCGCTCCCGGCTGGGCTACCCCTCGACCCTGATGGTGGAGATCAGCGCCGAGCTCAAGCAGGATGCCCAGCGCAGCCGCGCCTGGCAGCACCACAGCCGGATGATGAAGGATCGCAAGGGGATGCCGCCACCGCAGGACATGCGGCTGTACGGCTCCATCCAGCTGCCACGCGGTGGCTGGCTGCAGTTCAGCTCGCTGGTGGACAAGGAGTCGGCCAGCTGGTCCTGGCAGACCACCCTCAACCTGATGCTGGTGGCGAGCCTGGTGATCGGCCTGATGATCTGGCTGTTCCGCCGCGCCACCCTGCCGCTCAAGCAACTGGCCGCCAACGCGGATCGGCTCGGCCGTGGCGAGGACATAGAGCCGCTGCGGGAAGAGGGGCCGACCGAGGTGCGCGAATCCATCCAGGCCTTCAACCGCATGCACACCCGACTTGACCGTTTCGTGCAGGACCGCACCCGGATGCTGGCGGCCATCTCCCACGATCTGCGCACCCCCATCACCAGCCTGCGGCTGCGTACCGAATTCCTGGACGAGGGGGAGGACAAGGAGCGGATCCAGCAGACCCTGCAGCAGATGGAGCAGATGCTGGCGGCGACCCTCAGCTTTGCCCGGGAGGAGGGGCAGCAGGAGGCGACCCGGGAGCTGGATCTGGTCAGCCTGCTGGAGAGCCTGTGCGACGATTATGCCGACACCGGTCAGCCGGTTACCTGCCTGGCCGAGGGCAAGCAGGTCTATGCCTGCCGCGCCAATACCCTGCGCCGGGTGCTGCAAAACCTCATCGGCAACGCCATCAAGTACGCCGGCAGCGCCGAGGTGTCGCTGGAGCGCACCGACAGCGAGCTGGTGATCCGGGTCTGCGATCAGGGGCCTGGCATCGATCCGACCAGGCTGGAGGACGTGTTCAAGCCGTTCGTGCGGCTCGACGAGGCCCGCAACACCGAATCCGGCAGCGTGGGGCTGGGGCTCTCCATCGCCCGCACCCTGGTGCACCAGCACGGCGGCGAGCTGACCCTGCACAACCGGGAACAGGGCGGGCTGGAAGCGCGCATCAGCCTGCCGCTGTAAGAGCGGTGGGAGCATGGCGGGGAGGATGGCGACCAGCCTCCTCCCCGTTTTTTATCTTGCACTTATCTGACTGAAATCACGCCTATTTCATACTCGCTCATGCTTGTTCTTCTATGCTGAAGGTGGCGATAATCGATGGCCGCACAGACGGCCAAACAGCAAGGTTGGTGCAGGGATGGCGGGCGATTCTGGTTTTCGGTGGCGAGTCTGGTGCGGGGTGTGGTTGTTGCTCTTGGCACAGGCGTGGCCCGTGTTGGCGAATACGCCCCTCAAGCCGCTCATCGTGACCAACTCCAAGGCCTGGCATCCCTTCTCCTACCTCAATGAAGAGGGGGAACCCGATGGCCTGCTGATCGATCTGTGGCGCGAATATGGCAGGGTCACCGGTCGTCCGATCCAGTTCAAGCTGGTGGACTGGCAGGCCTCGCTGGACCTGGTTCGCAACGGTCAGGCCGATGTCCATGGCGGCCTGCTCTGGTCGCCGGAGCGCAATCTGGTCTACGACTACGGTCAGGCCCTCTCCCATGTCGACTCCCAGCTCTTCTTCGCCAACTCCCTGCGTGGCTCGGACGTGAACTACTACCTGCTGCACGAGAGCGTGGGTGTGGTGACGGGGGGCTACGAGGAGTACTACGCCCGCAAGCACTTCCCCACCACGCGCCTGCGCACCTTCGATGACAACGATGCCATGTTGCGGGCGGCCTTCAGCGGCGAGCTGGATGCCTTCATCGCCGATCTGCAGGTGGCCAACTTTTACATCTACACCTCGGCGGATCCCACCCGCTTCATCCCGGTGCGCCACCTCTACAGCGACGAGATCCGTTTCGCCGTCGCCAAGGGCAACCAGGCGCTGCAGCAAGAGCTGGAGCAGGGCTTCTCCCGCATCGGCGAGGCGGATCGGGAACGGATCGTCCGCAAGTGGATGCACATCGAGACCGTCTACCCGGTCCACCTCTGGCCCTGGCTGCTGGCCATCGGCGGCCTGGTGCTGATGGCCTACATCATCCAGTTGCGGCGGGCGGTGGCCAGCCGTACCGCCGAGCTTATTCAGGCCAACGCCAGACTGGAGCGCCTTGCCGGCACCGACTCCATGACCGGCATCCTCAACCGGCGCGCATTTTTGCCGCTGCTGGAGCTGCGGCTGGCCAGCGGTCAGGCCTCGGCCCTGCTGCTGTTCGATCTCGATCGCTTCAAGGGGATCAACGATCACTTCGGTCACGGGGTGGGGGACGAGGTGTTGTCGGCCATGGTGGCGCAGGTACAGCGGGTGCTGCCCGCCAGCGCCCTGTTTGCCCGCATCGGCGGGGAGGAGTTTTGCATCAGCCTGCTGGTGGCGGACATGGCGACGCTGCAGCAGTGGGCTGCCAGGATCGGGCGGGAGGTCAATAGCCACAAGTTGCCAACCAGTGCCGGTGCGCTCGGCATCTCCATCAGCACGGGGGCGGTGTGGGTGCCGGCAGGGGGCGGGGCGGAAGGTCGACGGGTGTTGTTGCAGGCGGATCAGCTGATGTATGGCGCCAAATCGCAGGGGCGCAATACCTGGCAGGCGGCCAGCTACGTGAAAGAGTCGTCTAGCGAGCCGGGGAAATAAAAAACCGCCGCCCGGAGCGGGCGGCGGCGTGACATCAGAAGTTGTAGGTCATGCCCAGGGTGTAGCGACGACCATCCAGCACGGTACCAAAGCTGGTGTAATCCACCGTCTTGTCGAACAGGTTGTAGACGCCGGCGGTGACATCCAGGTGTTCGTTGGCCTTGTAGACCAGACCGGTGTCGAAGAAGGTGTAGGAGGGGGTACCCTCGGCCATCTTGACCCGGCTCAGGTAATCGGAGGTCTTGCTGCGGAAGTTGACCCGTGACCAGAGGCTGACGGTTTCGGTGGTCTGCCAGTCGACCGTGGTGTTGAACATGTGGCGCGGCATCTGGTTCAGCGGCTTGCCTTCCATTGCACCACTCTTCTGTTCGGACTGGGTGAAGGTGTAGCTGGAGGCCAGCGACCAGGCGTCGTTGATGGTCCAGTTGGCCGTGCCTTCCACCCCGCGCATGTTCGCCTTGTCGACGTTGATGCGGTCGCTGATGAAGTCATAGGTGTGACCGTTCAGGGTGCAGGAGGGGTCGTTCTTGCTGGTGCAGCGGCGGATCTCGGAGATCTTGTCCTCGAAGTCGGTATTGAACAGGGTCAGCCCGGTGTTCAAGCCTTGCTGACCATCCCACAGCAGGGCGATCTCCTGGCTCACGCTGGTTTCCGGTTTCAGTTCCGGGCTGCCGACCAACATGCCGTCCTGAGTGCCGCCACCGGTGGCCTGGCCCCAGTTGGCGGCCGACATGCGCAGATCCGGTGAACGATAGCCGGTGGAGACGCCCCCTTTCAGCGTCCAGGAGTCGGCCAGGTGCCAGACCCCGTACAGACGCGGGCTCCAGTGGGTGCCGTAGTTCTGGTCCTGATCCATCCGCACGCCGCCAGTCAGGGCGAAGGTGTTGGTCAGCGACCACTCATCTTCCACGAACATGGCCCAGCTCCAGCGGGTCAGCTGATTGGCGCGGTTGGCCACGTTGAGCTGGTTGCCCTGATCCTGGAGATCCTCGTAGCGATACTGGCCACCCACGCTCAGATAGTGATCCCCCAGTTCAAACTGGGTGTGAGTATCGGCGATGGTGTTGATGAGCTTCATCTGGCGGCCGGGGTTGGTGTTCTCTTCCCGCTGCAGGTAGCTGGTGGAGGAGCCAAAGTCATAGCGGCCGTCGTGGGTGATGGCGAAGTTGGTGCGCTCGTAGGTGCTCAGGCTGGGCTTTGACTTGGTCGAGAGAGATTCACCCGGCGTGCGGTTGCGATCCTGCAGGCCGCGGCTGGCCTCGAAATCGAAGCGGTTGTGCTCGTCCGGGGTCAGGCTGAAGACGGCCGTACCGCTGCGCATCTCCTGCTCGGCGAAACCGTTCTGGAACTGATCCTCGCCACGGTGGGAGAGCTGGCCGTTCACTCGCATCCCCAGCAGTCCATCCACCAGGGCGCCGGCGGTATAGGCGTTGGTCTGGAAGATGTCGCCGGACTCCTTGTTCTCCTGGAAGGTCGAATCGGCATGCAGCGAGCCCTGCCAGGCCGTCATGCTGGCGGTCTTGCGGGTGATGACGTTGATGACACCGCCCATGGCGTCAGAGCCGTAGCGGGAGGACATGGGGCCGCGCACCACTTCGATCCGCTCGATCGCCTGCAGCGGCGGGAGCCAGCCCTGCTCGATGCCGGGGCCGTCGCTGTTGGGACGGGTGCCACGGCTGTCGACCCGTTTGCCGTCGACCAGCATCAGCGTGTACTTGGAGCCCATGCCACGAATGCTGATATCGCTGCTGCTGCCACCGCCGGTGATCACCACCCCGGGCACATCCTTCAGGGCGTCGGTCACGTCGCGATAGGCGCGTTTCTCCAATTGCTCGCGGGTCACCACCGAGATGGAGGCGGCGGTATCCTCGATCTTCTGCTGGAAGCCGGAGGCGGTCACGACCATGACCTCCTGCTCGGCGGCATAGGCGTGTGATGCGAGGGCGGCGAGAATGAGCGTGGTCAGCTTGTTGCGGTGCATTGTTATCATGTTGGCCTGAACTCTTTTAGTAAGAAGATGCATTCATCCTTTGGGTGAATCGATGGGGGTCTCATCGCATCCCGCGTGAAACCAGGACCAGAAAAGGTTCAATTGGATAATCACCAAGTCGGTCGGCAGGCATTGTAGTGATCGCTGGATGATGTGTAAATGATAATTAATCTCATTAATATTGTGCGGTTATCTTCTCACCAGCAGATACTGTGACGAGGTGACAGGAAGCGGGGGCGGGACAGAGAGAAGGTTGAGAGGGTCGGCAGAGGGGGAATGGCAAATGGCAAATGGCAGACAACAAAAAACCCGCCGAAGCGGGTTTTTTCAATTCTTGCAGCGGATCGTTCCAGCCGGCATGAGCAGGCGGACCGGATCCCCGGCTTGAATTACAGAGCTACTACGTTAGCAGCAGCCGGGCCTTTCTGGCCTTGCTCGATGGTGAACTCAACGCGCTGACCTTCGTCCAGGGTCTTGAAGCCCGGGGTCTGGATGGCGGAGAAGTGAACGAACACGTCTTTGCTGCCGTCGGTCGGGGAGATGAAGCCAAAACCTTTCTCGGCGTTGAAGAACTTGACGGTACCAGTCATTTTGTTGGACATGATAATTTCCTTAAATAGTGTTTAAAGTGCCAAATGGCAATCTATGATTTTTCGTCAGCAATACGTATGGGGAGCACTAAAGAAGGAGAATTATTTGATAAGAAGAATCATGGATAATTCTTATACTAATCGCTGCTTTACTAAAATGACTGCCTAACATAACCAGGTCTGAACTACCGAACCATCGCAAAAGATTAAAACATGCCCATTTTCTTAAAGCAAATTTTATCTCGCTGCGAGTGGTCGGATATCGACGCAGCCACTCCCGGTGTGGGTGTCTGCAGCGCAGGATCCTGCGGCGTTGCAGGTCGCTGGAAGCACCATGGCAGAGAGTGGCTCTTCGCCATGGTGTGAGTTGGCAGGCTGATGTTGGTGGTGCTTGAGCGGGAGGATTGGCCGTCAGCGTTTGCTGCGAAACTTGTTGCTGACGGAGTCCACCCAGCTGAATGTCTCTGGCAACACCTGCTTGCTGGCTCGCTCCTTGGCTTTTTCCCGTGCCAGTTTGGCGGCCACTTTGGCGGCGGCAGCACGGTCTGCGACTATCTTGAGCCTGCCTTCCTCGCGGATGCGGTTGCGCTCGGCATTGCTCAGTTGATGATCTGCATTGGCCTGTGCTTTTTGGAGCAGCAGGGTGATCTCGGCCTTTTCGGCGTCGGTGAGGTCCTTCATTTCCAACTTTTTCACGGCGTGCTCCTGATGGCGGGAATGATCCACCCTACCACACCTGCCGGCCGTTTATTGCACAATCGACACCGTTTTCGAATACCGGCCTACCGGATGGTCGTTGCCGAAGGGAATGGCCCGTCGCATTCCCCTCGCACGGCTCAGCGCCGTTAACCATGCCCGCTCGGTTCAACATGGATCAGCACGACGGCGTGGGGCAGGTGTCGCATGATGCCCTGCTCTATCCGATCGCAGATGGCGTGGGAGTGTTCGATGCTCATCTCTTTTGGCAAGGTCAGGTGGAAGTCGATGTGACGACGGCGTCCGGCCTGACGGCTGCGCAGATCGTGAAAGCCGCCATGCTCCGGGCAGCACTCCTCGATCACTTTGGTGGTGATGGCCAGCTCTTCCTCGTTCATGCTGTGGTCCAGCAGGGGTTGGAACGCCTGCTTCAGCATGGCGATTGCCTCCTTTAGGATGAACAGGGCGACACAGATGGCAACAATGGGGTCAAGCAGATAGAGGTTGTAGCCCAGTCTGGCGGCAATCCAGATACCGAGCAGGCCGACGGCGACCCCGAGCGAGGTCAGTACGTCCGCCTTCAGGTGCAGTGCATCGGCGGCCAGGGCCACGGACTCTTCCTCCTTGGCCACCCGGTAGAGGTAGGCGGAGACGCCGCTGTTGACCAGTGCCGAGAACAGCATGACCAGCACACCGAGACCGACCCCCTCGATCGGGGTGGGTGTAATCAATTTGCCGACGGCCTCGAATATTATCCAGCCGGCTGCCAGCAGGATCAGCAGCGCTTCGATCACGCCGGAGACGTTTTCAATTTTGTCATGGCCATAGGGGTGGCGTTGGTCGGGGGGAATATCCGATTTGCGTACGGCCACCAGCGCGATCAATGCCGCCACCAGGTCCATGGCCGAGTGAATGGCCTCGGAAATAATACTGACGGAACCGCTCAGTATGCCGGCAAATATCTTCATGATAATCAAGGTGATATTGGAGCAAACTGAGACCAAGGCCGCTCTGGTTTTTCTGGTCATGGGACGTCCTTATTCTCGCTGGAATATTTTCACAAATAGGGCTGGATAATATCATCTTGTCCAGGGAGGCGCTGCTTTGGGTTGTAACTTTTTGTTTCTGGCGAGAGTGAGAATGCTTATCTAAATTATCTCTCATTATTTAAAGAGAATTCATTTTGGCATTCAGTGCTTTATTTCACACCACCATGAAATAAATCTGTTTGGCGTTATTTTATAAGGAATAAATCGCTTCTCCGGCCGTTCATTCCCCGCCCGGATCGGGTCAGCGGAAGCCGGTAAACACCTGCTGCCACTGGGTGATGGGATGAGGGTGGATTCTTGCGCAAGATTAGGGGTATGCTGGACTGAGTGCGATCGCAGGATCGTCACTGAAAGCGTACTGTAGTCTACGATTCGGATGGCATGCTGGAACCTGGGTTCCAACTGTCTGGGTAACATTTTTGGAGTTTGATGATGAGTAACAAAGAACATCACAACGGCAAAGATGCCAAGAAAAAACCGCAGATGTCACTGAAAGAGAAGCGCGAAGCCAAACGTCAGAAAGCAGATCTGAAAAATGGCGGCGCGATGAAGTAACGCTCCCCATGCTGTAGTTCCTTTGGAGCCAGTAACAAAAAGCCAGCCTTTTCGGGCTGGCTTTTATGTTTTCAGGAGGCTCAGGGCGTGGCCCCGTAGCGGGCAAATATGCGCTGATAACGGCCATCGGCCCGCATGGCATCGAGCCGGCGATCGAACCAGCGCTGCTGCGCCGCCTGGCGAAAGGCAAAATGGTAGTGAGTCGGAGCAAACAGATCGTATTGCCGGACCCGGCCGGGAGCATAGAGCTCGGCCCCATATTTGCTGTTGGCCAGCTGTGCCAGATAGTAATAGAAAACCCGCTGCTCCAGGATCACCGCATCCACCCGCCCCAGCATCAACCTGTGCACCTGCCCCTGCTGTTTGGCGACCTCCTCGTAACGGGGATTCTGGTCAGCCATGCTGGCAAAGGCGCCTCCCAGCACCTGACGGGCACGCTGGAAGGCACTCACCCTCAGTGTCTTCATGTCGTCCAGAGTGCTGATGTGGGTTTTGTTGAGGGTGAACACCCGATTGTGGAAAGCGATCACCGGCTGCGACAGGAAGACGTCGTGCAACATGCCGGGTTTGACGTTGATGATGGCATCGAGCTTGCCGGACTCCAGCATGCGGAAGGTGCGCTCCAGCGGCAGATATTCGAATTGAGGCTCATAGCCGCTGTCCCGAAAGGCCTCTCTCATCAGGTCGAGCTCGATCCCGCGACCCTCTTCCTCGATCACATAGGGCGGGATGGCGAAGCTGACCCCCACTCGCAATGGCTCGCCGGCCAGCAGCAAGGATGGCAGCAACAGGGTGGCGCAAGCCGCCACGCACAACAAGATTCGATACCAAGACCCCATGCGTTCTCTCTGGCAACTGGATTGCCCCGATCATAATCCCAAGGCGAATGATATGAGAAAAATAGCTGGCAAGGCCGGCCAGGAGGCTGGATTGCGCGCCACGTCTGCGTCAATAACAGGCAAAAAAAGGCCCTGCATGAACAGGGCCTCCGGGATCTGACGTTGCTTAGAACGGAATGTCGTCGTCGAAGTCCATCGGCGGCTCATTGTACACCGGCGGTGCAGACTGCGGCTGCTGGGCCGGACGAGCGTAGCCGCCCTGTTGCTGCATGTTCTGCTGCGGAGCCTGGGCAGGACGCGCCTGGTTCATCGGCTGCTGGGACTGCATGCCCTGCTGCTGACCCCAGTTGCCCTGAGACTGGCCACCCATGCCCTGGCCGGCGCCGCCTTGCGGACGGCCACCCAGCATCTGCATCACGCCGCTGAAGCCATCGACCAGCACTTCGGTGGTGTAACGCTCCTGGCCGCTTTGATCCTGCCACTTGCGGGTCTGCAGCTTGCCTTCAACATAGACTTGGGAGCCTTTCTTCAGGTACTCGCCAGCCACTTCGGCCAGTTTGCCCATGAAGACAACACGGTGCCACTCGGTACGCTCTTTCTGCTCACCGGTCTGCTTGTCGCGCCAGGTGTCGGAGGTGGCCAGGGTGATATTGGTCACGGCACCGCCGCTCGGCATGTAGCGCACTTCCGGGTCTTGCCCCAGGTTACCGATCAGAATGACTTTATTGATGCCTCGACTGGCCATAATCTCTCTTCCACCCTTTATATACCGGCCGGGCCATATGCCCGGGCCAATTCAACATATCGTTTGTTTTCTGTGAGATAGGCGATGCTGCAGGGCGGCCCCGCCACTCATGTGATGACTGTGTCCGGTTCAGCGCGCCAGTTGGCCGCCTCCCCGTTTTCAGATTTTGCCCGCAATAGTAACAGTTGGGGAGAAAGAGCGCACATCTTCCTGACGCTCCATCCCGTGTCCGCCGAACGAAGGATTAACTTACACGAGGCCGACCTTGGCCAGCAAGTGAACAGCAACGGGGAGTCATATCATCGAACGGTCGAGGCGAGAAGGGGGGCCGGAGGTCGGTGTGACAGCCCCTGTCTAGCCAGGGGCCAGTATTTCACCCAAATGGGGGGGCTCGGCTAGTTATTTGTATTGCTTGGAAAATTGGTGAGTTTCAAAGGAGGCGCATCGGCGTCTAATACTTTTTTAATGCTGCAGCCTGCAGGGGGCTTGGTACTCTCTGCTGCCGAAAAACACCATGGCCGGAATGTTCAAGGACCAGCGCTTCATGATCACCCCATATCCCATCGTATTGGTAACCGAAGACAATGCGCAGGCGACCAGCTTTCAGAGCTACCTGGCCGCACAGCTGGCTCTGCCCATTCTGCTGGTGAGTGCACTGGAAGCCCTGCCTCAAGCGGATGAACTCGAGCCGCATCCGTTGTTTCTGGTGGATCTGGATTACCTCAAGTCGAGCCAGCAAACGGGGTGGCCACGGGAGATCTCCAGCCGCTTCGGGGAAGCCAATACCGTGCTGCTCAATGCCCCCACCAGTACGGATCGGGAGTTGCTGCTGATGTGGCCCCATACCAGCGGGCTCTTCTTCTGTCAGGATCCGCTGGATCGGCTGGTGCTCGGCATTCGCAAGGTGCTGGAGGGGGAGTACTGGATCCCGCGCCATCTGCTGTGCGATCTGGTCAACTACTACCGCAAGGGCGGGGAACACCACCTGCGCAATCAGACGCTGCTGACCGTGCGCGAGCAGGAGATCATTCGCTACCTGATGACGGGGGCCTCCAATACCGAGATTGCCGACAGCCTGTTTGTGAGCGAGCACACCATCAAGTCTCACCTCTACAATGTCTTCAAGAAATTGAACGTGAAGAACCGCCTGCAGGCGGTGAGCTGGGCCAAGGAGTATCTGTGAAATCGATGGGGATGATGGATAAAACCTGTCTATTCATCCAGTAGTCTCTATGCCATACTGACTCGCTCAGGTTTCCGTATCGAGCGTGCAACAAGATGGAAAAGATCGTGGTCCGGGGTGCTCGCACCCACAACCTCAAGAACATCAATCTGACCCTGCCCCGCGACAAGCTGATCGTGGTCACCGGCCTCTCCGGCTCGGGCAAATCCTCTCTGGCGTTCGATACCCTCTATGCCGAGGGGCAGCGCCGCTATGTGGAGTCACTCTCCGCCTATGCCCGCCAGTTCCTCTCCCTGATGGAGAAGCCGGACGTCGACCATATCGAGGGGCTCTCGCCCGCTATTTCCATCGAGCAGAAGTCCACTTCCCACAACCCGCGCTCGACTGTCGGTACCATTACCGAGATCTACGACTACCTGCGTCTGCTGTTCGCCCGGGTCGGTGAGCCGCGCTGCCCGACCCACGCCATTCCGCTCGCCGCCCAGACCATCAGCCAGATGGTGGATCAGGTGCTGGCTCAGCCGGAGGGGAGCAAGCTGATGCTGCTGGCCCCGGTGGTGCGCGATCGCAAGGGGGAGCACACCAAGCTGCTGGAGAATCTGGCGGCCCAGGGTTACATCCGTGCCCGCATCGACGGCGAGGTGTGCGATCTCTCCGACCCGCCCGCACTGGAGCTGCACAAGAAGCACACCATCGAGGTGGTGGTGGACCGCTTCAAGGTGCGCGATGACCTGGCGCTGCGTCTGGCCGAGTCGTTCGAGACGGCGCTGACCCTCTCCGGCGGCATCGTACTGGTGGTACCGATGGACGGCGAGGAGGGGGTTGCCCCCATGACCTTCTCCGCCAACTTCGCCTGCCCGGAGTGCGGCTACTCCATGTCGGAGCTGGAGCCGCGCATCTTCTCCTTCAACAATCCGGCCGGTGCCTGTCCGACTTGTGACGGCCTCGGGGTGCAGCAATATTTCGACCCGGCCAAGGTGATCGGCGATCCGGCCATCAGCCTGGCCAATGGCGCCATCCGCGGCTGGGACAAGCGCAGCTTCTACTACTTCCAGATGCTGAAATCCCTCTCCGAGCACTACAAATTCGATCTGGAGACGCCGTGGGAGGATCTGCCACTGAAGACCCAGGAGGTGATTCTGCGCGGCTCCGGTCGCACCGAGATCGAGTTCCGTTACATGAACGATCGCGGTGACGTGGTGGTGCGCAAGCACCCGTTCGAGGGGATCCTGCACAACATGGAGCGGCGCTACCGGGAAACCGAGTCCAACTCGGTGCGTGAAGAGCTCTCCAAGTACATCGCCAACAAATCCTGTACCAGCTGCGGTGGCAGCCGACTGCGGGAGGAGGCGCGCCACGTTTTCGTCGACAACCGCAACCTGCCGGCCATCGCCGAGCAGTCCATCGGCGATGCACTGGCCTTCTTCGGGGGGCTGAACCTGACCGGCCAGCGCGCCCAGATTGCCGAAAAGATCCTGAAAGAGATCGTCGAGCGGCTTGGCTTCCTGGTAAACGTCGGTCTCAACTACCTGAGCCTGTCGCGCAGTGCCGAGACCCTCTCCGGCGGCGAAGCGCAGCGGATCCGGCTGGCCAGCCAGATCGGTGCCGGTCTGGTGGGGGTGATGTATGTGCTGGACGAGCCCTCTATCGGCCTGCACCAGCGCGACAACGAGCGGCTGCTCAAGACCCTCACTCACCTGCGCGATCTCGGCAATACCGTGATCGTGGTGGAGCACGACGAGGATGCCATTCGCCTCGCCGACCATGTGCTCGATATCGGCCCGGGGGCCGGGGTGCACGGCGGTGCCATCGTCGCCCAGGGCACGCCGGAAGAGATCATCAATAATCCGGAGTCACTGACCGGTGACTACCTCTCCGGTCGCAAGCAGATCGCCATTCCCGCCGAGCGTACTCCGCTCACCGGCAAGTGGTTGAAACTCAAGGGGGCGAGCGGCAACAACCTGCGCAACGTCAACCTGGATCTGCCGATCGGGGTGATGACCTGTGTCACCGGCGTCTCCGGCTCCGGCAAGTCGACCCTGATCAACGACACTCTGTTCCGCATCGCCCACCGCGAGCTCAACAAGGCGACCGAATCCACGCCGGCGCCCTATCGCAGCGTGGAAGGGCTGGAGCATCTGGACAAGGTGGTGGATATCGACCAGAGCCCTATCGGCCGTACCCCGCGCTCCAACCCGGCCACCTACACCGGCCTGTTCACCCCGATCCGTGAGTTGCTCTCCGGCACCCAGGAGGCGCGTTCGCGCGGCTATCAGCCGGGCCGCTTCTCCTTCAACGTGAAGGGAGGGCGCTGCGAGGCGTGCCAAGGGGATGGGGTCATCAAGGTGGAGATGCACTTCCTGCCGGATGTCTACGTGCCGTGCGACGTCTGCAAGGGCAAGCGCTATAACCGCGAGACCCTGGAGGTGAAGTACAAGGGCAAGAACATCCACGAAATCCTCGAGATGACGGTGGAAGATGCCCGCGAGTTCTTCGATCCGGTGCCGGCGGTGGCGCGCAAGCTGCAGACCCTGATGGATGTGGGCCTCTCCTATATCCGCCTCGGCCAGTCGGCCACCACCTTGTCTGGCGGTGAGGCGCAGCGGGTCAAGCTGGCGCGGGAGCTCTCCAAGCGGGATACCGGTCAGACCCTCTATATCCTGGATGAGCCGACTACCGGGCTGCACTTCCACGACATCCAGCAGCTGCTCAAGGTGCTGCACCAGTTGCGGGATCGTGGCAACACCATCGTCATCATCGAGCACAACCTGGACGTCATCAAAACCGCCGACTGGATCGTCGATCTGGGGCCGGAGGGGGGCGCCGGTGGTGGCCGCATCCTGGTGACGGGGACGCCGGAGCAGATGAGCCGTTGCGAGGACTCCCATACGGCCCGCTTCCTGGCGCCGCTGCTGGCGCGATAATCCGTTCAATAATGTGACAAGGGGCCCTGGGCCCCTTGTTTTTATTGTGGTAATTCAGTGACCTCCAGACGGGCCGATACTCCATACTTGGGGCAAGACCCTTCCCGTTTCGCATTGCCATTCAAAGGATATTGGCGTCCATGGCTCAACCGTCCCGATCCATCGATCATTTGCTGGCCTACTCCATGTTCCCCGTCTGGGCCGGCGCCATCCTGATGCTGCTCATCGTGATCGCGCTGGCTCAGGTGCCGGCGGCGCAGCGGGTCGAGGAGCGGCGAATGCAGGATCATCTGCAACGGGTGGTCAGGGCCGTGCAGGGCGACATCAATGCCATCAATGCCTTCACCCGGGATTGGGGGATCTGGGACGAAAGCTACCACTTCCTGGCCAGGCCCAATCAAGGCTACATCCACTCCAATCTGCTGGTCGACACCCCGATGCGGGACTTTGAGCTCAACGTGCTGAGTTACATGGATTTGCAGGGCTCTGAAATCTGGACTCGCACCCTGCTGCCGGAGGCGCCTGATACGGACACCACCCTGCTTCCCTTCTTTCTGGATGACCTCAAGCTGCAACTGCTGCGTGAATCGCGGCAGGGGGGGATCCACAGTCTGAGCGGGGTGAGAGGATCGTTATGGGGGCCGCTCATCTTCTCGCTGCAGCCGGTGACCAATACCCTAGGCGATGCCAAACCCAATGGCTATCTGCTGGCGACCCGTTGGCTGGATGAACGCTATCTGGACGATCTGGCGGCGCGGACCGCACTCGCCTTGACCATTGCCCAACCCAGAACTGGCGAGCACCAGGGCTCTTTCAAGCCGTTCAAACCATACATGAGCTACCGGCTGGTGGATCTGGGGTTGCAGCGTGTCAGGGGGGAGGGGTTGCTGCTGGACAACGACGGCACCCCCGTCTTGACCCTGATTGTGGAAGAGGAGCGTGACGTGCTGCGGGGGGCGATGGAGGGGGCGATCTGGACCTTCATCGGCATGCTGCTGATAAGCTTCGCCTGCATTCTGATGGCGCTGGCCCGCTTGCGCGCCATCGTGCTCGGGCCGATCGGCGAGCTGGTGGGGGCGCTGCACAAGTTTGCCGAAAAGCAGGATGTGAGCGTGTTGCCGATCATCGACAGCAGTCAGGAGATGGCGCTGCTCAGTCGCAAGTTCCGGGAGATGGCGGCCAGGATCAGCTTGCACCACAGCGCCTTGCAGGCTTATTCATCCCGGATGGAGACGGCCGCCTATACGGATCCGCTGACCCACGCCTTCAACCGGCGCTACCTCGATGAATGGTTGCTCAATCGCGATGTGCTGGCGGCAGGCAGGGTGTTGCTGATCCTGGATCTGGATCACTTCAAGCAGGTCAACGATCGCTTCGGCCACGACATCGGCGATCTGCTGTTATGCCAGCTGGCGGAGTTGCTGCGGGGGGCCCTCGCTGAGGAGGAGCCGCTGATCCGGCTGGGTGGCGAGGAGTTTTTGCTGCTGCTGACCGGCGATGAGCCGACACGGGTTGCCCAGCGGGTCGAGCGTCTGCGCCGCAAGATTGCCGACTGCCGCTTCGGGCGCGAAGAGTTGCCGCTCTGGATGACGGCTTCACTGGGATTCTGCGATTACCCCCTGCATCGGGAGCTGGAGGATTCGTTCTGGAACCTGAGCTTCAAACTGGCAGACATGGCGCTGTACCGGGCCAAGCAGGAGGGCAGGAATCGCTGGCGCGGATATAGCGGGGAGCTGGGGCCGGCGCAGTGGGATTTGAACCCGGAGCAGATTGTGGCGGGGGAGTGGTTGCGGTGTCAGGCGTCTCACACCAGCCAGTCGGCCTAGTGGGTCAGAATTAATAGCGCCATGCCGAGAACGAATCCCAATAAAATAAACAGGAAGGAGCCAATACCCCAGATGGCCGCCAGTATGGCTACTATTTTGTCCCTTCTGGTTTGTGGTTTCATAAAGAATTTCTTACAGCCCGGCTACATGGCTCGCAAAAATACTCTGGTTGAGCGAGTGAAACAACCGTTTTTAGCCGTTTAAAGCCTCAATAAGGTGCATTTAAATTATCTTTTAATGTGGCTGGTTTGATTTTGAATTGACGTATCATTATGTTTTTATTGTTTATTTCGCCAATTATCGGCCATGTCTCGTGAGTCTTAAGCTGCTGTACACATCCATCTATTTCTTGGTAACGTTTGAGCTAAATCAATAACTCTGCATTCACATCCCTTTATAGTTTTCAGGCTTGCAACATATAAAACGAAAACTAAAAGGAAAACGTGATGAAAAAGATCCTTCCTCTGATGATCGCGGCCGCGCTCGCTTCTCCCGTCGCCATGGCCCACCAAGCCGGTGATATTCTGGTGCGTGGCGGCCTGGCCTTTGTTTCTCCGCAAACGAGCAGTGACAACGTGCTGGGTACCGGCGAGCTGGAAATCGACAGCAATATGCAGCTGGGTCTGACACTCTCTTATCTGATCACTGACAACTGGGGTGTCGAGCTGCTGGCAGCCACGCCCTTCTCCCACTCGGTATCCACCGCCGGTCTGGGTGAAGTGGCCAAGGTCAAGCACCTGCCGCCAACCCTGATGGCGCAGTACTACTTCGGTGATGCCAACAGCAAGGTACGCCCCTATATCGGTGCCGGTATCAACTACACCACCTTCTTCGATGAGCAGGGCCGCGGCGCGCTGGATGGCACCGACGTGAGCGTGGACTCCTCCTGGGGCATGGCCGGTCAGGTCGGCCTGGACATGGCGATCAATGATCGCTGGTTCGTCAACGCCTCCGCCTGGATCATGGATATCGATACCGACGTGCACACCGCCGTGGGTACCATCAACACCTCCATCGATCCCATGGCCTTCATGTTTGGTGTCGGCTATCGCTTCTGATAGGACACAGGGTTGGCCCCCCCACGGGCCGTTACAGCTAGCATGTCTCTTTGGCCCGGCACAGTCCGGGCCCTTTTACGCGCAAAGCGTCCCCCGTCAACTGTGATCCAACCCCATATAGATCAATAAAATACCCTCGGTCTCCCCTCTATAATTCGCCCCTTGTGCCGATAGTGTCTATGTTCACGTTACCTTTCCCCCACGAGTGAGGATGTCTCCATGGGTTTATCTATTGTGCAGCGGATCATCGCCGGATTTGTGTTGATGCTGCTGCTGTTGATCCTGCTGGGTGTGATCAGCACCCTGAAGATCAGGGGCATCAACGACGGCTTGTCACAGGTCTCCGACCGGGCAACCCCGTTGGTGATTGCGGTGGCCGGCCTGAAAGGCGCCCTGCAGGACAGCAACCGCTGGGTGCTGGTCTACCGGACCAACGAGGATGCAGGCCAGCTGCCGCAGCTGGCCAGCCAGTTCAAGGAGCAGCAGGCGCGTTTCAGTCAGCTGAGCCAGGAGATGGACAAGTTTAGCGGGGTGGCCGAGGCCGGCTCTCGTTTTCAGCAGGTCGATACCGCTACCAAGCAGTTCTACGGCCTGGCTGAACAGGTACTCTCCCAGCACAGCCAGTGGGTCAATGCCCAGGATCAGCGCCACAAGCTGGAGATTGCCTTTATCCGACTGGAAGACACCTACCAGTGGGCTGCCGATCTGCTGCTGCAGCAGACCGCCAGCAAACGCTCCATGCGCAACAAGGCTGAACTCATCACCTCGGGCATTGCACGCGATCTGAAGAACATTCGCCGGGCCGATGCCAAGACCGATCTCAACGAGCTGGAGAAGGTGCTGAGCAAGGACATCGAGATGGCCCGCAAGCGGCTCGATCGGGTGCTGGTGCCGGATGACGTGAAGCAGCGCTTCGTCTCCAACCTCGACCGGATGCAGGAGCTGGCACTCGGCCAGCAGGGGCTGCTGGCGACCATGCGCAATGCCCAGCAGCTGGCCGCCTCGCTGCAGACTCTCAATCAGCAACTCGATGCCAGCCTGATCAACAGCCTGGGCCTGCTCGACGAGATGGGACAGTCGGCCGGCTCGATTGCCAGCCAGAGCCGCACCACGGCGGATGATGCGGTCAGCAGCGCCAGCTTCTGGATCCTGGTGGTAGCCGCCATCTCGGCCGCCGCCGCCCTCATCATCGGCTATACCACTGCGCGCAGCATTCAGCGTCCGCTGCAGATGATCAACAAGGAGCTGGACTACATGGCGGCCGGGGACATGACTCGCCGCATCAACTATCGCAGCAGCTGCGAGTTCGGCGCACTCTCCCGCTCCATCGATACCCTGGCCGGCAAAACCGGCGAGCTGCTCTCCCAGATCAATGCCGGCTCCCGCCATCTGGTGGAGGAGGCGAGCCGCGCCGCCGAGATAAGCGAAAGGGCCGTGTCCCGGGTGCAGGATCAGAAGAGTCAGACCGATCAGGTGGCTGCCGCCATCACCGAGCTGGAGGTGAGTGCCACCGAGGTGGCCCGCTCCACCGATGGCACAAAACGGGAAGTGGATCTGGCCGATGATGAAGCCCGCAGCGGTCGCCAGAAGGTGGCGACCACCCGTCGCATCACGGAACAACTGGCCGGCGCCATGGAAGAGGCTGTTGGCATCACCTACAAGCTGGGTGAGTTCAGCAACAACATCGGCAGCATCCTCGATGTGATCCGCAGCATCGCCGAGCAGACCAACCTGCTGGCGCTGAACGCCGCCATCGAGGCGGCGCGGGCCGGCGATGCGGGCCGTGGCTTTGCCGTGGTGGCTGACGAGGTGCGGGCACTGGCCAACCGGACCCAGACCTCGACCGAAGAGATCCAGGCGATGATCGAGAATCTGCAGAGCTCGAGCAAGCTGGTGGTGGAGGTGATGGGACGCAGTCAGGAGCAGACCCACAATTGTGTCGAGCAGACCCGGGAGATGGATGCAGCCCTGCAATCCATCGCCGACCGGATGAGCGCCATCAAGGCTATGGCGGATCAGGTGGCACATGCCGCCCAGGAGCAGATCTCGGTCAGCCAGGGGGTGGCCCGCCATATCTCAGGCATCGCCGAGGTGGCCTACGAGACCGAACGGGAAGCGCGGGAGTCGGCTGGCAGCAGTGAAGTGCTGGCGGATCTGGTCGCCAAGCAGCAGCAATTGATCGCACATTTCAAGGTTTAGGAGGGCTTATGTCTAACAAGTGGATCGGGGCCCTGAGTCTCCTGTTGTGTGGTCAGCTGATGGCCAGCGAGCTGGTGATCGAGAGCTGGCGGATTGATGACAAGGCCTTGTGGGAGCAGAAGATCATTCCTGCCTTCGAGGCTTCCCACCCGGGCATCCAGGTGAAGTTCAACGGGGTGCAGAACGTCGACTACATGCCGACCCTGTGGGCCAGTCTGAAAGAGGGCAAGGCGGGGGATCTCATCACCTGCCGGCCGTTCGACGACTCTCTGGCCCTGTTCAAGGCGGGCCACCTGGCGGAGCTGACCGAGATGTCGGGGATGGAGAACTTCCCAAGTTTTGCCCAGTCACCCTGGCAGACCGACTCCGGCGCCCAGACCTTCTGCGTGCCCATGGCCTCGGTGATTCACGGCTTCTTCTACAACAAGAAGATTTTCAGTGAGCTGGGGCTGAGTGTGCCGCAAACCCGGGATGCCTTCTTCGCGGCGCTGGACAAGGTGAAAGCCGATGGCCGCTATGTGCCGCTCGCCATGAGCGGCTCGGAAAGCTGGGTATCCTCCGAGCTCGGCTTCCAGAACATAGGCCCCAACTACTGGAAGGGGGAGGATGGTCGACTGGCGTTGATCGGGGGGCAGGAGCGTTTTGACAACCCGCCCTACGTCAAGGTGTTCGAGGAGCTGGCGCGCTGGCGTCCCTACCTCGGCGAAGGTGGCGAGAGTCGCGACTATGCTGCGACCAACGAGCTGTTCACCTCGGGCAAGGCCGCCTTCTACGTGGCGGGTTCCTGGGAGATCGCTCCCTTCACCGGCAAGGTGGACTTTGGCGTGATGCGCCCGCCCGTGGCAAAACAGGGCGATGGCTGCTTCTTTACCGATCACACCGACATCGGGATGGGCATGAACCCGGCCAGCAAGAACAAGGAGGCGGCCATGGCCTTCCTGCAGTGGCTGACCACGCCCCAGTTCGCCGAGCTCTATACCAACTCGCTGCCCGGCTTCTTCTCCCTCTCCAACCACTTCTTCGAGGTCACCAACCCGGCGGCGAAGGAGATGATGGAGTGGCGGGATCAGTGCGACTCCACCATCCGGGTGGCCACCCAGATCCTCTCCCGTGGTACGCCCAAGCTGGGTGACGAGCTGGCCGAAGTGAGTCAGGCCGTGCTGCTCGGCAAGATGGAGCCCAAGGCGGCAGCCGATCGGCTGGAGCAGGGCCTGAAGGGCTGGTATCCGCCCCATCAGGGCAACAAGGTGAAAGGGGGCGATTGCCAGTGTGATGTCCCGGCCGCCGCTGCGACCACCGAGCCTTCTGCCGCTGTATCCACTGCGACGCCGGCGATGACAGAGACACCAGCCACCCCGGCGCCGTCAGCAACGCCTGCCGCAGCGGCATCTGCGGCGGCCGCGCCGTTGCCGGCTCCGTCGGCCGAGGTGGAGCAGGCGCTCTCCAACGAGCTGGAAACACCGCAGCAATAGCTGGCAGCAGATAAACAACGGGAGGCATCAGCCTCCCGTTTTCTTTGCTGTCAGTCAGCGACGTCACTGCACCGGGTGGGGCCAGCGACAGAGGCTGCCGATACGGGCCACCGGGGCGAACCCGAGCGAGCGATAGACGCGCTGGGCGTGATAGTGCTCGTCGGCCACTATGATGAGCCGGTCGACCCGCGTCAGCCCGTGCCTGGCAACCTGGCTCAGCAGCTGACGGCACAATCCCTGATTGCGCCATGCCTGCCTTGTGCGCACCAGCTGGAAGCGGCCCAGAGTATCGGTGAAGAAGAGGCCGCAACTGGCGACCAGCTGTTCCTGTTGCCAGATCCCCCACCACTGACCCAGTCCGTCCCCGATCATCGCCTCATACAACTGGCGGCGTGACTGCAGATAGGGCAGGTAGCTCTGCTCCGAGTGGCCGGGATCCCGCTCCTCCAGTTCAAAGGCCAGCCACTCGTCCCAGTCGGCCGAGGTAAAGGGGCGCGCGGCCACCGTCGCGGCTGGCGGTTGCCAGTTTGTAGCCTCCAGTGCCAGCACCACGCACTCCATGTACTGGTATCCCGCCGCCACGAAGCCGGCGACCCGGCTGTTCTGGCCGGCCGCGAGAGGCCACTGGAAGGTGCGGTGTCTGACTCGGGGATCCTGCCCGATCAGCTTGTCGAAACTGGCCTCGAGCCAGCCTTTGTCGTGATCGCTGGGGGGAAAGGGGAGCAGCAGGTAGTTGCCGAAGTAGTAATCGGGAGCATCGGGAGTGCGCACGGCCCAGAACTGCTCATGGTCGACCACGTTGCCTTGATAGCGATCGAACAGCAAGTCGGTGGCAAAGCCGGGGTGGGTGTCCATGATGATGCTCCTGCGAATGGTTCAATTGGTTATCGGCAGGAAGAGGAAGAGGTTGAAAAGGGGCCGGAGAAACCTCCGGCCAAACAATCACACGCAGATTCAGAACGTCCAGGACGATCTGCGTTCATCATAACGCGACTCGCCGGATTTTGGGATGGGGTGCCAATCGTTACTTTGGCTTTATTGCCAAATAAAAATCGGCGGCCTTCCTCTCGCTGTAAAACAGTGTTGACTTTGTGCCATTTTCTCATAAAGATAGAAAGACGTTTAGACGTCCAAACATCCGTTTTGACGTAGAGAGATGGATTGCAGGGCAGGGAGAGAGCAGATGGGATTTCACAGCGCACGTCAGGTTGAGGCACTCAACCAGAGTCTGGCAGATTTGAGTGGCGACATATCGGTCAGTTTCGAGTTTTTTCCGCCCAACAGCGAAGGGATGGAAAATACCCTGTGGCAATCCATCGAGCGCCTGAAAGTGCTGGAGCCCAAGTTTGTGTCGGTGACGTATGGCGCCAACTCGGGCACCCGAGATCGCACGCACAAGGTGATCAAGGACATCAAGGAGCGGACCGGTCTGATCGCCGCACCGCACCTGACCTGTATCGACGCCAGCCGCGACGAGCTGCGCACCATTGCCCGTGACTACTGGAACAGCGGTATCCGCCATATCGTGGCGCTGCGCGGCGACCTGCCCCAGGGGCTGGAGAAGCCAGAGATGTATGCGACCGATCTGGTGGCCCTGCTCAAGGCCGAAGCGGACTTCGATATTTCGGTGGCCGCCTACCCGGAAGGGCACCCGGAAGCGCGCAGCGCACAGTCGGATCTGCTCAACCTCAAACGCAAGATCGATGCCGGTGCCAACCGCGCCATCACCCAGTTCTTCTTTGACGTCGAGACCTACCTGCGCTTTCGGGATCGCTGCGCTGCCATCGGCATCGATGCCGAAATCGTGCCGGGGATCCTGCCGGTTTCCAACTACCAGACCCTGGCCAAGTTTGCCGGCTTCACCAACGTGAAGATCCCGCGCTGGATGCATCAGCGTTTCGAGGGGCTGGATGACGATCAGATGACCCGCAACATGGTGGGTGCCAGCATCGCCATCGATCAGGTGCGGGTGCTGAGTCAGGAAGGGGTGAAGGATTTCCACTTCTATACCCTGAACCGCTCCGAGCTGACCTACGCCATCTGCCACACCCTGGGGGTGAGGCCGAAAGGCCAGCCGTAACGGATCGCGGGCACAAAAAAAAGCCAATGAGTCGCTCATTGGCTTTTTTGTCATGGCGACCAATCAGGGCCTGGTGGGGGCGATCTCTTTGGGTTCGAGATCGATCACCGCATTGCCGGCTGCGCCGGGGTACTGGTGATAGCTCTGGTCCTGCTCCAGGGTGTAGAAGGTATCCAGATAGTCATCGTTGTTGGTCATCCAGGAGTCGGGCAGCGCCTTGACGATGCGACCGCCGAGATCGAGGAAGGGCAGTGCCTCGGGCACGCCGCCAGCCGTGAAGGCCAGCTTGAGGGCATCGATGAACAGGCCGCTCAGCTCCTTGTAGTTGACGTTGTCGTCCTGCTCCATCATGACGATGTCGACGGCACCCCAGCGATAGCGATCCCAGTAGACCAGGATCTGGTTGGGGGTGTAGTCGGTGTTGTCATAGTCGAGATAGGGCATGTCGACAATGTCGACCACGGGCTCATCCCGGCTGGGATTGACCCCTGCGACCACCGCATACACCTCGGCCGCACCCAGCAGCCAGGGCTCCTGATCATCCTTCAACCGAATTTTCTTCAGGATGCTGGTTTTGAGCGGGGCCGTGCTGGCCGCCGCACGGGGAGCCACCTGCATATCGGCGGCAGCCAGCGCCTTGCGGATCACCTTGAGGCCGGCGTTCTTGGCCTTGACGGGATCAGCTTCCACGACCAGGACCGGACGGGCCGGTGCCTTGTCCACATCCAGATAGACGGGGTTGCCGGCGCTGTCGAAGGCTTCGATGGCGCTCCAGCTCTTCTCATCGCCGCTCGGTACATAGGCGACCAGCGGCTCGACACCCTGCTGCAGCGCGGCGGCCTGTTCCGGGTTGGCCAGTCGCAGCTGCATCAGCTCCTTGACCTCGCCATCCAGCCCTTGCCGGCTGATGGCTGCCTGGTTGGCATCCCGGGCCTGGCGTTTCAGGCGCGGGCTGGCCTTTTGCAACAGGTTGGGCAGCGGGCTCTGGTACTCCTGATTGCTCAGCAGCGGCAGCAGGTTCTTCTGCTGCAGCGCGAGCTGGCGGGCCAGCTCCCGATCGGTGTCGGCAGCGTGGGCGGTGGTGGCGCCCAGCAGTGCCAGTAACAAAATGACAGCCTGATTCCTCATTATTATTCTCCAGTTTATGAGTCTGACATGAGGCACGCATCGGGGAAGAAGAAGTGCCTCGACACCACTTAATGGCAATTAGTTTCAGCTGTGAACCAATTTTTCTGAATTATGTGCGGTGTCTCACGGGGGGCTCCCCAGATGGTCAGGTCAGTTTCTCCGCTGGTTGACTTGATAGAGGATGATGCCGACGAGCAGTCCCCAGCAGGCGGCGCCGATGCCGAGCAGGCTGATGCCGGAGGCGGTGATGATGAAGGTCAGCAGGGCGGCCTCACGGGCCTCGTCGTGCTGCAATGCGGTGTGCAGGCTGCTGCCGATGGTGCCGAGCAGCGCCAGCCCGGCGACACAGGTCACCAATGTCGCCGGGAAGGCCGTGAACAGCGCCGCCACCGTGGCCCCGAAACAGCCGGTCAGCAGGTAGAAGCCGCCGGCCCACACCGCCGCGGGCCAGCGCCGGTTGGCGTCCGGATCCACTTCTTTCCCCATGCAGATGGCCGCCGTGATGGCCGCCAGGTTGAAGGCATAGCCGCCGAAGGGCGCCAGCGGCAGACCGGTCAGGCCGGTCCAGGTGATGAGGGATGAGGTGGCGGGCTGATAGCCGTGGGCCCGCAAAATGGCAATGCCCGGCATGTTCTGGGAGGTCATGGTGACGATGAACAGTGGCAGAGCGATACCGAACAGGGCACCAAGGGAAAACTCTGGCCAGGTCATGACCGGGCCGGCCAGTTGCCAGTGGATGGTGTCAAGCTGCAGCTGGCCTCTCAGCAGGCAGATGAGAATGCCGGTCGCCAGTACCAGCACCATGGTATAGCGTGGCCAGAGATGACGGCCGAGCAAGAACGCCAGCAGCAGGCTGCCGAGCAGCAAGGGATCTGCCGGGGCGACCTTGAACAGATCCAGCCCGAACTTGAGCAATACCCCGGCCAGCATGGCCGCCGCGAGCTGGGCCGGGATATGGCGCATCAGCCGATCGAACCAGCCGCTGATACCGCACAGGGTGATCAGCAGAGAAGAGATAACGAAGGCGCCGATGGCTTCGGCCAGGGTGAAGTGACCCAGGCTGGTGATGAGCAGGGCGGCACCTGGGGTCGACCAGGCGGTCAAGACAGGGATGCGATAATAGAGGGAGAGGCCGATGCAACTGATACCCATGCCAATGCCCAGCGTCCATAGCCAGGATGCGAGCTGGGCAGCATCGGCCCCCGCTGCCGTGGCTGCCTGAATGATCAGGATGACCGAGCTGGTATAGCCGACCATCACGGCGATGAAGCCGGCGACCAGATGAGGAAGGGCAAAGGGCATGGTGACGTCCTTGTGGGGTTGTGACGGTTTGTGCGTTATTGCGTACAATATTGCTTCAGACTATATCGCTGTGCGCTATAGCGCACAAGGCGATTCAAGCACGCACAACAAAGAGGCAGTCATGCAAGAGATGAATCAGCATCTGGCCCAACGTCTGAAGGGCTTGCGCAGCGAACTGGGCTGGAGCCTGGATGTAGCGGCGCGGGAGACGGGAGTGAGCAAGGCCATGCTGGGCCAGATTGAACGGGGGGAGTCGAGCCCGACGGTGGCCACCCTGTGGAAGATTGCCACCGGCTTTCGGGTCTCTTTCTCCAGCTTCATCGAGCCGACCCCGGCAGAGCAGGGGGAAGTGCTCTATCGCACCGCAGATGTGATTCGCCAGCAGCCGGCGGGAGAGGGCATGCAGGTCGCCCCTCTCTTCCCTTATGAGGGGCGCTTTGGATTCGAACTGTTTGAGCTGACTCTGTTGCCCGGCTATCAGCGAGAATCAGAACCCCATGAACCCGGGGTGACCGAGCATGTCATCGTCATCAGCGGCCTGATGGAAGTGCTGGTGGAAGGGGAGTGGCGCTCATTGACGCAGGGGGAGGCGGTACGTTTCCCGGCCGACCGCCCCCATGGCTATCGCAATCTGGGTGTGGCCCCTGCCATCTTCCACAATCTGATCCACTATCCGGCCCGCAGAGCTTGACCCCCGGGTCAGCCTGGACGCCCATCAGCCCGGGGGCCGGTCAATATGGGAGCATAGACCCAGACAAACAGGCCATATGCCAGGCTCCAGGCCAGGCCGCTCAGGTTCCAGCCGTGCAGGGTATAGGCCGGCCAAAGCAGCGGGATCAGAACCCGGATCAGGGCTGCCATGATCACCAGCGCGAACGCGCACTGGATCCTGCGCCCCACCTGCAAGGCCCGGCCGCTATGACCAAGAGAGACCCGGGCTATCATCCCCAGGATCATGGTCCCCATGCAGCCGGCACTGAGCAGGTGGCTGGCCAGCGACAGGCTGATGGGCAGGCCGGCAGCCAGAGCACCAAGGGCGAGCAGACCGAGAGGAATAAACAGGTAGGCGAGGTGCAGTGACCACAAGAGGGGTTGGCCAAGAGTGGAAGGCAGCCGCCAACGCAATTGGCGCCACAAGTGCAAAACGGCCGCCACTATATATAGAGGAAGCAGGTAGAGGCTGGTGATCCATGGGGTGGGCAGCAGCAGCCAGCTCACCAGGGTGAGCCACAGCGTGGCAAGGGCTGCGCGCTCCAGCCAGAGAATTGGGACGGCTTTTTCCATCCCTGTGGCTCTGGCGGTAAAGAAGGGGATGACTCTTCCACCCATCACGGCGATCAGGGTTGTAAACAAGAGCACAGTGGTAATGAGCAGATGTTCCATATCTGCCCACTGTGCCTGCCACAGCCAGCTGGTGGCGTTGAGCAGGGTCAGCACGACCAGCAAAGGCACAAAGAAGAGGTTGCGCCATTGTTTAGTTAGCACTATGGGTTTGGCCAGATACCAGGCGCAAAGAGGCAGCCAGAGCAGATCTGCCGCCATCAAGAAGGTATTGTGCTCGCCCAACCAGGGCAGCAAGGCCCTCGGCAATGCCCACAGCACGACGAGCAGCACCAGGGGCCAGCTTCTAACCCCGGGGTGAGCGGTCCAGTTTTGCACTGCCGTCAGCAGGAAGCCCGCGACGATCGCTGCTCCGAAACCAAACAGCATCTCATGGGCATGCCACCAGATGGGGTTGCCAATCCCCGGCAGAACGAACCAGCCATTGAGCTGCCCGAGCCAGCCCAGCATCGCCAATGCCGAGAACAAGGCGCCAAGCAGGAAGAAAGGCCGAAACCCGAGGCGGAACAGAGGAACGATTTTCTCCTCTTTGCGGCTATCCAGGATCTGGTACATGAATGAAACCTAAATTGAACATTTGAAAAGCCAATTATAAAGTGGCTTTTCAAATGTTCAATTTAAATCCAATGAAAGCCCGAAATGGTGGTGATGCGAGCGAAATAGAACCGCTTTGCTGCATATCTGAGCGAACGAGTTTTTTTGGTGAAAAAGCCCTTGTCATCGCGACGCGGCTCCCTATAATGCGCCCCTACCAGCACGGCGGAACACGCCAACCTGATGA
>NZ_JASCAS010000031.1:0-78627 GCF_029967615.1 Aeromonas sp. V90_14
GCAGGCCGCCCCGAAGGGGTGAGCCACGCAGTGGCGAATCATCCCTCCCTCACCGCCAAATTTTAAAGAACCGACCTGATGGTCGGTTTTTTGCTTCTGGGAGCACAGCAAATCTGATGCCCACAGAAGGAGGGGGAGAACCCTCGCAGGCTGCGAAATGCGTTGCCTGCGGTGATGGACGGCTGACTGCCGCTCCCAAGTAAAAACCACATGGGGTGAAGCGTCCCACCCAATCTAAAAAAACCGGCTAGTGGCCGGTTTTTTGCCTTCCAACATTTGCAATCTGATCTGCCCAGGCCCTCTTCCCGTCAAAGTCCCGCGACAGACTATCCCCTTTTCGGTAAAACGCCCTGCATGGCCCGGCTGCTTGCCACCCGGGAAAGAAATCTGTCCATCGAGGTCAAGGCACTCACTTTATTGCTCATCGATTGGATATCATTTTGAAAAACTGATACTTAAATAGCTACACTAGCCATTATCAATATTCAGGGATGTATAAAAAATGAGCTTAATCGGCCTGGTCCTGGCATTGATCGCCATCCTGGGCGGCAACATGATCGAGGGTGGACATCCCAGCGCCCTGCTCGATCTGCCCGCCTTCCTCATCGTGATCGGAGGTACCATAGGTGCCGCCTTGACCCAGTTCCCCTTCTCCGTTGTCGGCAGCACTCTCAAGCGTTTCAAGTGGCTGCTGGCCCCCCTCAAACTGGACATGCAGCAGCAGGCCGAACTGCTGGAAAACCTGGCCGGCAATGCCAGACGCAGCGGCATGCTGGCCCTCGAGGGCATGATCGACGAGATCAAGGATCCCTTCCTGCAAAAAGGGGTGCAGATGATGGTCGACGGCTACGAGAAGACCAAGATCCACGAGGTGCTGGAGAACGAGATCGAGTTCGAGCAAGAAGATCTCGAGCAGACCGTCAAATTCTATGAAGCCATGGGTGGCTACTGCCCAACCATGGGGATCGTGGGGGCGGTGTTTGGCCTGATCCACGCCATGGGCCTGCTGGATGCCCCTGACAAGCTGGGGGGCGCCATCGCGGTGGCCTTTATCGCCACCATCTACGGGGTATCGGCCGCCAACCTGATCTTCCTGCCCTTTGGCAACCGCTACAAAGGGTTTGCCCATCAGATCCGCCACTACAAGGAGATGACCCTGACCGGTATCCTCTGCATCGTGGATGGCGAATCCCAGCAACGCCTGCAAGTCACCCTCGAACCCTACCTCGGAGGCCACGGTGGCAAAAAAGAAAAAGGCTGAAGCGCCGGAGAACCACGAACGCTGGCTGGTCTCCTATGCCGACTTTATGACATTGCTGTTCGCCCTGTTCGTGGTGCTCTACTCCTTTGCCATGGCCAAGCAGTCTGAAACCCGGGTGCTGATCCAGGGCTTCATCGAATCGCTGGGCAAAATTGGCCTCATCTCCCCTGCCGCGGGCTCCCCCGTGATGCAGGGCGGTACCGGGATCCTGGAACCCGAGTCCAAGACCACTCCCAGCAGCCCGAAGAAAGAGACGGTATTGGAGAAAGATGCCCCCATGGCCGCCTCGGACCCCTTCAACGAGACCATCGGTGCCTCGGAAAAGCCGAGCGCAACGGAGTCATGGCCTCACAAGACCAAGGAGCAGGAGTGGGTGCAGGTCACCAAGAAGAAGCTCGAGCAGCAGCTTAAGGCACAGATTGAATCCAAGGATCTGGAGGTGGAACAACTGGGCAGCCAGCTGGTGATCCGCATCGGCGAGAAGGCGCTGTTCCCGGCCGACTCCGCCTTCCTGCAGCCCCAGTTCATCCCGCTGGTCAACAAGATCTCCGGCATTCTGGCTGACATTCCGGGCAAGGTGGTGGTCACCGGCCACACCGACAACTCCCAGGCCCCGGTAGAGCTCTATCGCAGCAACTGGGAACTGTCGGTATTACGCTCCGCCTCCATCGTGCACACATTGCTGACCAACCCCAAACTCGATGCCACCCGGGTCATCGCCCAGGGGGTCGCGGATGCCCAGCCCCGCTATCCCAATGACACACCCGAGCATCGTCAGGCCAACCGCCGGGTCGAGATCACCCTCTCCCAGGGCAAGGCAGCCGAAGAGGCGCTACCCATCCTCAAACCCTGATCGAGCAGACCCCGCCTGGCGGGGTCTCTCATTTCACGATTAGTTTATTTTTCAAACGATCACGCCATTTCCGCCACATCCCAAAAGCGATTGAAAATGATTCTCAAATAGGAACATTGACTCCGCTAGCAAAATACGATTTTCCTCCCGATGATTAATAATTAATCCTTTGAAATGACATGTAAATCAGTACGAAAGTGGCATAATACGTAACATCCTTGTTAAGTCGCGTGATTAATTCGGTTAGGGAAAACTCCTATGTTTGCTGATATTGCTGTCCAGCATTGGGCTTTTGCTGTCTATGTAGTTGGGGCCATATGCATCTGCCTGACCATGATCGGCCTTGCCGCCCTGCTGGGTGGTCGGGCCTATGGTCGTGCCAAGAACAAACCCTTCGAATCTGGCGTCGATTCGGTGGGCAATGCCCGTCTACGCTTCTCCGCCAAGTTCTATCTGGTTGCCATGTTCTTCGTCATCTTCGACGTCGAGGCACTCTACCTCTTCGCCTGGTCCGTCTCCGTTCGGGAAAGCGGCTGGGTCGGTTTCATCGAAGCCACCATCTTTATCTCCCTGCTGCTGGTAGGACTCGTCTACCTGTGGCGCATTGGCGCCCTCGACTGGGCACCGAAAAAGCGCGTTCTGACCGACAAGAAGCCAGACTGAATTACTGATTATCCCTTTGAGGTTGCACCATGAAGTACACCCTGACCCGGATCGACCCAGATGCGCCCGTTGAGCGCTATCCCCAGGAACAGCGCCAGACCGTCGAGGATCCCCTGGCTCAAGAGGCCTCCCGCGGCATCATGATCGGGCGCCTCGAAGAGGTGCTGCAAGACACTGTCAACTGGGGCCGCAAGAACTCCCTCTGGCCTTACAACTTCGGTATCTCCTGCTGCTACGTAGAGATGTGTACCGCCTTCACCTCCCCCCATGATGTGGCCCGCTTCGGTGCCGAAGTCATTCGTGCCTCACCGCGTCAGGCCGATTTCATGGTGATCGCCGGCACCCCCTTCATCAAGATGGCCCCCGTCATCCAACGTCTTTATGAGCAACTGCTCGAACCCAAGTGGGTCATCTCCATGGGTGCCTGTGCCAACTCCGGCGGCATGTACGACATCTACTCGGTCGTTCAGGGCGTCGACAAGTTCCTGCCGGTCGACGTCTATATTCCGGGTTGTCCGCCCCGTCCCGAGGCATTCCTGCAAGCGCTGATGCTGCTGCAGGACTCCATCGGCAAGGAGCGCCGTCCGCTCTCCTGGGTGGTTGGCGATCAGGGCATCTATCGCCCCCAAATGCCTGCCGAGAAGGACCGCAAGCGTGGCGAGCGGATCAACGTCACCAACCTGCGCACGCCGGATGAGATCTGACCATGAAACTGACTCGAGAATTCCCCAGCAACTACGCCATGGCCCAGTGGCAACCCAGCGATCACAAAGACGCTCAGGTGATCGGCGAGCTGTTCGCCCATTTCGGTGCCGAACGTTTCACCATCCAGAATACCCGCACCGGCGTGCCGGTGGTTTGGCTCTCCCGCGAGCTGCTGCTGGATGTCATGGGCTTCCTGCGCAAGCTCCCCTCCCCGTTCGTGATGCTGTTCGATCTCAGCGCCACCGACGAGCGGATGCGCAGCCATCGCCACGACCTGCCCGACAGCGACTTCACCGTCTTCTATCACCTCATTTCCATCGATCGCAACGCCGATCTGATGTTGAAGGTGCCGCTCAAGGAGGGTGATCTGACGCTGCCCACCGTCAGCCGCCACTTCCCCAACGCCAACTGGTATGAACGGGAAGTGTGGGATCTGATGGGCATCAATTTCGATGGTCACCCCCATCTGACCCGCATCATGATGCCCAAGAGCTGGCAGGGTCACCCGCTGCGCAAGGATTATCCGGCGCGCGCCACCGAATTTGATCCCTTCATGCTCGATGCGGTCAAGCAGGATCAGGAGCAGGATAACCTGCTGTTCAAACCGGAAGAGTGGGGCATGGCCCGTGGCAACGAGAACGAGGACTACATGTTCTTGAACCTCGGCCCTAACCACCCCTCCGCGCACGGTGCCTTCCGCCTGGTGCTGCAGCTCGATGGCGAGGAGATCCGCGACTGCGTGCCCGACATCGGTTATCACCACCGCGGTGCAGAGAAGATGGGCGAGCGCCAGTCCTGGCACAGCTACATCCCCTACACCGACCGGGTCGAATACCTGGGCGGGGTGATGAACAACCTGCCCTACGTACTGGCAGTCGAGAAGCTGGCCGGCATCAAGGTGCCGCAGCGGGTCGACATGATCCGGGTCATGCTGGCTGAGCTGTTCCGCATCCAGAGTCACCTGCTGTTCATCGGTACCTATATTCAGGACGTGGGTGCCATGACCCCGGTCTTCTTCACCTTCACCGACCGGCAGCGGATTTACACCATCATCGAGGCCATCACCGGCGCCCGCATGCATCCGGCCTGGTTCCGCATCGGCGGCGTGGCCCATGATCTGCCCGTCGGCTGGCAGCGGCTGGTACAGGACAACCTGCTGAGCTGGCTGCCCAAGCGGCTGATGGACTATGAGAAGGCCGCCATGCGCAACAGCATACTGCGTGGCCGCACCATCGGCGTCGCCGCCTACAACACCGAACAGGCGCTGGCCTGGGGCACCACGGGCGGCGGTCTGCGCGCCACTGGCCTCAACTTCGACGTGCGCAAGTGGCGCCCCTACTCCGGCTACGATCAGTTCGAATTCGAAGTGCCGGTCGGCGCCAACGGCGATGCCTACGATCGCGCACTGGTGCGCATCGAGGAGGTGCGCCAGAGTATGCGCATCATCGAGCAGTGCATGAAGAACATGCCGGAGGGGCCGTTCAAGGCGGATCACCCGCTCACCACGCCCCCGCCCAAAGAGCGCACCCTGCAGGATATCGAGACCCTGATCACCCACTTCCTGCAAGTGTCGTGGGGCCCGGTCATGCCGGCCGCCGAGTCCTTCCAGATGATCGAGGCGACCAAGGGGATCAACAGTTATTACCTGACCAGCGATGGCTCCACCATGAGCTACCGGACCCGGATCCGCACCCCGAGCTTTGCTCACCTGCAACAGATCCCCTCGGTGATCCGTGGCCAGATGGTGTCGGACCTCATCGTCTATCTGGGCAGTATCGATTTCGTTATGTCGGATGTGGACCGTTGAGTAACGGCTGTTACCAAGACCCGTTACACGACAAAAAGGACAAGCCACAAAAGGTTAAGCCATGAGCCAGCAATGTCAGTGCCAACACAATCAGTCCCCGCAGGGACAGAGTTCATGCCAGGGCAAGGGGAACGATTTCGTCCTGAGTCAGGCAGAACGCGATGCCATCGAGCATGAGAAACACCACTACGAAGATCCCCGTGCCGCCAGCATTGAAGCGCTCAAGATAGTGCAGCAGGCCCGCGGTTGGGTACCTGACGGTGCCATCCACGCCATCGCCGCCGAGCTCGGCATCCCCGCCAGCGACGTGGAGGGGGTCGCCACCTTCTACAGCCAGATCTTCCGCCAGCCGGTCGGTCGCCATATCATCCGCGTCTGCGACAGCATGGTATGCTACATCAACGGCCACGAACAACTGCTGGCCGGCCTGAAAGAGGTGATGGACCTGGCCCCCGGCCAGACCTCCGCCGACGGCCGCTTCACCCTGCTGCCGGTCTGCTGCCTCGGCAACTGCAACAAGGGGCCGGCGCTGATGATCGACGATGACACCTACGGTGGGCTCGACGCCGTCAGCCTGCTCAAGACCCTGGAGGCTTACCCATGAGTCTGGCATCCCTTGGTACCGCCAATCGCATCGCCCGCGCGGCCGAGACCCATCCCCTCACCTGGCGGCTGCGCGACGACGGCCAGCCGGTCTGGCTGGATGAATACCAGAGCAAGCAGGGTTACGATGCGGCCCGCAAGGCGCTGGGCCAGATGAGCCCGGACGAGATCGTCGGCACCGTCAAGGATGCCGGCCTCAAGGGTCGCGGCGGCGCCGGTTTCTCCACCGGCGTGAAGTGGGGCCTGATGCCCAAAGACGAGAGCATGAACATCCGTTACCTGCTCTGCAACGCCGACGAGATGGAACCGAACACCTACAAGGATCGGCTGTTGATGGAGCAACTGCCCCACCTGCTGATTGAAGGGATGATCATCTCGGCCAAGGCCCTCAAGGCCTACCGTGGCTACATCTTCTTGCGCGGCGAGTACGTCGATGCCGCAGCCAACCTGCGCCGCGCCGTGGAAGAAGCCAAGGCTGCCGGTCTGCTCGGCAAGAACATCCTGGGCTCGGGCTTTGACTTCGAGCTGTTCGTCCACACCGGCGCGGGTCGCTACATCTGCGGCGAAGAGACGGCGCTCATCAACTCCCTGGAAGGGCGCCGCGCCAACCCGCGCGCCAAACCCCCCTTCCCCGCCGTTTCCGGCGTCTGGGGCAAGCCGACCTGCGTCAACAACGTCGAGACCCTGTGCAACGTGCCCGCCATCATCGGCAACGGTGTGGCCTGGTATCAGGGGCTGGCGCTGCCGGGTTCGGAAGATCACGGCACCAAGCTGATGGGCTTCTCCGGCAAGGTCAACAACCCCGGCCTGTGGGAGCTGCCGTTTGGCATCACCGCCCGCGAGCTGTTCGAAAACTATGCCGGTGGCATGAAGCCCGGCTATCGCCTGAAAGCCTGGCAACCGGGCGGTGCAGGTACCGGCTTCCTGCTGCCCGAGCACCTGGATGCCCAGATGTACGCTGGCGGCATCGGCAAGGTCGGCACCCGGATGGGCACGGGCCTTGCCATGGCAGTGGATGACAGCATCAACATGGTCTCCCTGCTGCGCAACATGGAAGAGTTCTTCGCCCGCGAGTCCTGCGGCTGGTGCACTCCCTGCCGCGACGGCCTGCCCTGGAGCGTCAAGCTGCTGCGCGCGCTGGAGCGGGGCGAGGGTCAGCCAGGGGATCTCGCCACCCTGGAGCAGCTGGTCAGCTTCCTCGGCCCAGGCAAGACCTTCTGCGCCCATGCCCCTGGCGCCATCGAGCCGCTGGGCAGTGCGATGAAGTATTTCCGGTCGGAATTCGAGGCCGGCGTCAAGGCGCCGCAGGATAATCGCAAGCAGCTCAAGGGTATCCAGCCCAACCTGCTGGGCGAGCGCTGGTAAGGCACGCAGGGCGCCCGCCGCGGGCCCGCTGAACCGGCGCGAGCCAAAGAATTTATCTCATTGAAGTCAGGGAAGTTGTATGGCCACCATTCATGTAGACGGTAAAGAGTACGAGGTAGACGGGGCAGATAACCTGCTGCAAGCCTGTCTGTCCCTTGGTCTGGACGTCCCCTATTTTTGCTGGCACCCGGCGCTCGGTAGCGTCGGCGCCTGCCGCCAGTGTGCGGTGAAGCAGTATCAGAATGCCGACGACAAGCGCGGCCGCCTGGTCATGTCCTGCATGACCCCCTCCACCGATGGCACCTATATCTCCATCGAGGATGAAGAGGCGAAGGAGTTCCGCAAGACGGTGGTGGAGTGGCAGATGACCAACCATCCCCACGACTGTCCGGTGTGCGAAGAGGGTGGCTCCTGCCACCTGCAGGACATGACGGTGATGACCGGCCACAACAGCCGTCGCTACCGTTTCACCAAACGCACCCACCAGAATCAGGATCTGGGCCCCTTCATCAACCACGAGATGAACCGCTGCATCGCCTGCTATCGCTGCGTCCGTTACTACAAGGACTACGCCGGCGGCGAGGATCTCGGGGTCTACGGTGCCCACGACAACGTCTACTTCGGCCGGGTCGAGGATGGCACCCTGGAGAGCGAGTTCTCCGGCAACCTGGTGGAGGTCTGCCCCACCGGCGTGTTCACCGACAAGACCCACTCCGAGCGCTACAACCGCAAGTGGGACATGCAGTTCGCCCCCAGCATCTGCCAAGGCTGCTCGGTTGGCTGCAACATCAGTCCGGGTGAGCGTTATGGCGAACTGCGCCGCATCGAGAACCGCTATCACGGCGCCCTGAACCACTACTTCCTGTGCGACCGCGGCCGCTTTGGCTACGGCCACGTCAATCTGACCGACCGCCCGCGCCAGCCCCTGCTGCAGGATGGCAATGACAAGCTGGCCATCACGGTGGACGGTGCCCTCAACCGTGCCGCCGATGCCCTGCGTACCGCCGCCGGCGTCATCGGCATCGGCTCGCCCCGCGCGTCGCTTGAGAGCAACTTCGCCCTGCGCGAACTGGTGGGTGCCGCCAACTTCTACAGCGGCGTCGAGCAAAGCGAATGGGAATGCCTGCAGAAGATGCTGCAGATCCTGCAGCACGGCGGTGTGCGCACCCCCAGCCTGCGCGACATGGAAGAGGCCGACGCCGTGCTGGTGCTCGGCGAGGATGTCACCCAGACCGCTGCCCGCATTGCCCTGGCCCTGCGTCAGGCAGTCAAGGGCAAGGGCCGCGAAATCGCCCGCAAGCTGAAGGTGGACCTGTGGCAAGTCGCCGCGGTGCAGACCCTGGCCCAGAACGAGCGCTACCCGCTGCTGATCACCAGCCTGGACAGCACCCGACTGGACGACGTGGCAAGCGGCACCCTGCACGCCCCCCACGCGGATCAGGCGCGCCTCGGCTTCGCCATCGCCCATCTGCTCGATGGCAGCGCCCCTGCCCTGACCGATCTCGCCCCCGAGCAGCAGGCCCTGGCCGCCAGCTGGGCAGCGCTACTCGGCAACGCCAAGAAGCCGCTCATCATCGCCGGCACTGGTGCCCGCAGCCAGGCGCTGCTTGAGGCGGCCAGCAACATCGCCCGGGCCCTCAAGGGCCGTGGCCAGGCCGTGGAGCTCGCCCTGGTAGCCCAGGAGACCAACAGCCTAGGGCTGGCCATGCTGGCCGGCAATGCCGCCCCGCTGGAAGCCGCCCTCGAGCGTATCGAAAGAGAAGATAAGCTCGCGCTGGTGATGCTCGAAAACGATCTCTACCGCCGCGCACCGCGCAGCCGCGTCGATGCCGCCATCGACCGTCTGCAGCACCTGCTGGTGGTCGACCATCAGGACACCGGCACCGCCCAGAAGGCGAATCTGGTGCTGCCTGCCGCCAGCTTCGCCGAGGCCGATGGTACCCTCATCAACATGGAAGGCCGCGCCCAGCGCTTCTTCCAGGTCTATGCTCCCGCCTTCTACAACGCCGACATTCAGGTGCGCGAGAGCTGGCGCTGGCTGGCCGCCCTGCAAGGCGTGCTGGATCGCAAACCGCTGCGCTGGAACACCTTCGACGAGGTGAGCAGTGCCTGCGCCGCCAGCGCCCCGCTGCTGACCAGCATGCGCGAGGCCGCACCCAACGCGGGTCTGCGCATCCGTGGCATGAAGCTCGCCCGCGAGCCGCACCGCTACAGTGGCCGCACCTCCATGCTGGCGGATCAGAACGTGAGTGAGCCCAGAGTCGCCCAGGATCCCGACTCGCCCTTCAACTTCTCCATGGAAGGCTACGCCGGTGCCCGCCAGCCGCTGCAACAGGTGCCGTTCGCCTGGGCGCCGGGCTGGAACTCCCCGTCCGCCTGGAACAAGTTCCAGGATGAAGTGGGTGGCAACCTGCGCGCCGGGGATCCCGGTCGCCGTCTGCTGGAAGCGGGCGAGGACAGCCTCGGCTGGTTCGACACCGTCCCCGCCCCGTTCAGCGCCAAAGAGGCGCTGCAGGTGGTGAGCTATGACCAGCTGTTTGGCGGCGAAGAGCTGTCTGCCAGAAGCCCCGTCATCCAGGCCCGCATGAGCGAGCCCGTGCTGGTGCTGAACCCGGCCGACGCCAGTCGTCTCGCCCTCAGTGCCGGCAGCCAGGTCGCCTTCTCCTGGGGTGGCCACCACTGGCGGCTGACCCTGCGGCTGAGCGAGCATCTGACCGCCGGTCTGGTGGGTCTGCCGCTCGGTGTCAACGGTCTGCCGACCGCCCTGCACCAGCAATATCTCGCTAACCTGCAGGAGGCCATCGCATGAGCGACTCTCTGATCGATCTGTTGCTGGAAATCGGCAAGGCATTGATCGTGCTGGTGGGGATCGTGGGAGCCGGCGCCTTCATGAGCTTCATCGAGCGCCGTCTGCTGGCGCTGTGGCAGGATCGTTACGGCCCCAACCGGGTAGGCCCCTTCGGCCTGCTGCAGCTGGCGGCCGACATGATCAAGATGTTCTTCAAGGAGGACTGGATCCCGCCGTTCGCCGATCGCCGGATCTTCGTGCTGGCCCCCATCATCGCCTTTACCGCCTTTATTCTGGCGTTTGCGGTGGTGCCTATCACCCCCACCTGGGGCGTGGCGGATCTCAACGTGGGGCTGCTCTACATCCTGGCCATCGCGGGGCTGGCGGTCTACGCCGTGCTGTTCGCCGGCTGGTCGAGCAACAACAAGTACTCATTGCTCGGCAGCCTGCGCGCCTCGGCTCAGACCCTCTCCTACGAGGTGTTTCTCGGCCTCTCCTTGATGGGCATCGTCATCCAGACCGGCAGCTTCAACCTGCGGGATATCGTGGAAGCCCAGGCAGGACTGTGGAACGTGATCCCCCAGATCCTGGGCTTCATAACCTTCCTGTTTGCCGGCGTCGCCGTCACCCACCGCCATCCGTTTGACCAGCCGGAAGCCGAGCAGGAGCTCGCCGACGGTTATCACATCGAGTACGCGGGCATGAAATGGGGTCTGTTCTTCGTGGGCGAGTACATCGGCATCGTGCTGATCTCCTCGCTCATCGTGACCCTGTTCTTCGGTGGCTGGCACGGCCCCTGGCTGCCGCCCTTCATCTGGTTTGCCCTGAAGACCGCCTGTTTCATGGTGTTCTTCATCCTGCTGCGGGCCTCCCTGCCCCGCCCGCGCTTTGACCAGGTGATGTCGTTTGGCTGGAAAGTCTGCCTGCCGCTGACCCTGCTCAACATGCTGGTCACCGGCGCCGTGGTGCTGATGAATGCGCAGTGAGGCCGCAATGGACAGAAAAATTGTGATGCCGTTTGGCTGGAACGTCTGCTTGCCCGCCGCCCTGCATCCCGCTCGGGATGCAGCCGGTACGGGCTGTGGTGCTGATGAATGTGCAGTGAGGCACGACTATGAAAATTATTAACATCATCAAGGGTGTCGGCACCCAATTGCGCAGCCTGGGGATGGTGTTCTCCCATGCCTGGAGCCCCCGCGAGACCCTCAACTATCCGGAACAGGCCGTCTATGCGGCGCCCCGCTATCGCGGCCGCATCGTGCTGACTCGCGATCCGGACGGCGACGAGCGCTGCGTGGCCTGCAACCTGTGTGCGGTGGCCTGCCCGGTCGGCTGCATCTCGCTGCAGAAATCCGAGCGGGAAGATGGTCGCTGGTATCCGGAGTTCTTTCGCATCAACTTCTCTCGCTGCATCTTCTGCGGCCTGTGCGAAGAGGCCTGCCCCACCACCGCCATCCAGCTGACGCCGGATTTCGAGATGGGCGAGTACCGCCGCCAGGATCTGGTGTACGAGAAGGAAGATCTGCTGATCAGCGGCCCCGGCAAGTATCCGGATTACAACTTCTACCGCATGAGCGGGATGGCCATCGACGGCAAGCCGAAAGGGGATGCCGAGAACGAAGCCAAGCCCATCGATGTCAAGAGCCTGCTGCCCTGAGGAGTCAATCATGGAACTGGCATTCTATGCCGCGGCCCTGGTCGCCATTTACAGCACGCTGCGGGTGATCAGCACCAGCAATCCGATGCACGCGCTGCTCAATCTCATTATCTCCCTCATCGCCGTGGCCATGATCTTCTTCTGCCTGGGCGCCTCCTTCGCGGGTGCCCTGCAAGTGATCGTCTATGCGGGCGCCATCATGGTGCTGTTCGTGTTCGTGGTGATGATGCTGAACCTGGGCTCGGCCCAGGATCAGGAAAAGAACTGGCTCACCCCCACCACCTGGGTGGGCCCCGGCCTGCTTTCGCTCATTCTGCTGGGTTTTCTGGCCTACGGCATTCTCGGGGTCACCGGCGGTGAACTCGGTCTGACCGACGTCAGTGCCAAAGCGGTCGGCATAGCCCTGTTCGGTCCTTACGTGCTGGCGGTGGAGCTTGCCTCCATCCTGCTGCTGGCGGGTCTGGTCACCGCCTATCACCTGGGCCGTGAAGACAAGAGCGGGGAAGTGCTCTCCGTGCCAAAAGCCTCGGCACATCCGTCTCAAGAAGGAGGTCAATGATGAACGGAATCCCGATGGAACACGGCCTGCTGCTGGCTGCCGTGCTGTTCTGTATCGGCCTGTGTGGCCTGCTGATACGTCGCAACTTGCTGTTTATCCTCATGAGTATCGAGATCATGATGAACGCGTCGGCACTGGCATTCGTGGTGGCTGGCAGCCGCTGGGCCCAGGCCGATGGCCAGATCATGTACATACTGGTGATTTCTCTGGCGGCAGCGGAGGCCAGTATCGGCCTCGCCCTGTTACTGCTGCTCTATCGTCGTTACCACACCCTCAACGTGGACACTGTGAGCGAGATGCGCGGATGAGCCTCCTATACCTGACTTTTCTGTTTCCGCTGCTGGGATGGCTGGTGCTGGCCTTCTCCATCGGTCGTTTCGGCGAGCGCACTGCTGCGCTCATCGGCGTCGGCAGCATAGGGCTGTCGGCCCTCACTACCCTGTGGGTCGGCATCGATTTCCTCAACACCATGCCAACGGGCGGCGTCTATACCCAGACCTTGTGGCAGTGGATCTCGGTGGGTAAATTCACCCCCACCTTCCGCCTGGCGCTGGACGGCCTGTCGCTGACCATGCTCGGCGTGGTCACCGGAGTGGGTTTCTTCATCCACCTGTTCGCCTCCTGGTACATGCGCGGGGAAGAGGGCTATTCGCGCTTCTTCACCTACACCAACCTGTTCATCGCCAGTATGGTGTTCCTGGTGCTGGCCGATGACCTGCTGTTCGTCTACCTCGGCTGGGAAGGGGTGGGGCTGTGCAGCTACCTGCTGATCGGCTTCTACTACCGCAACCCGGCCAACGGCGCTGCCGCCCTCAAGGCGTTCGTGGTGACCCGGGTCGGCGACGTGTTCCTCGCCATCGGTCTGTTCGTCCTCTACCGTGAGCTGGGTACCCTCAACATTCACGAGTTGCTGGTACGCGCACCGCTGATGTTTGCCGAGGGATCCCCTGCCCTGTCGTTTGCCTGTCTGATGCTGCTTGGCGGCGCCGTCGGCAAATCGGCCCAACTGCCACTGCAAACCTGGCTGGCGGATGCGATGGCGGGCCCGACCCCGGTCTCGGCGCTGATCCACGCTGCCACCATGGTGACCGCCGGTGTCTATCTCATCGCCCGTACCCACGGTCTGTTCCTGCTGGCTCCCGAGATCCTGCATCTGGTGGCGCTGGTCGGTGCCATCACCCTGGTGCTGGCAGGCTTTGCCGCCCTAGTGCAAACCGACATCAAGCGGATCCTGGCTTACTCCACCATGAGCCAGATCGGCTACATGTTCCTGGCCCTCGGTGTTGGCGCCTGGGAAGGGGCCATCTTCCACCTGATGACCCACGCCTTCTTCAAGGCGCTGCTGTTCCTCTCCGCCGGTGCCGTGATCGTCGCGACCCACCACGAGCAGAACATCTTCAAGATGGGAGGCCTGCGCAAGAGCCTGCCGCTGGTCTATGCCTGCTTCCTGGTCGGGGGATCGGCCCTGGCCGCGCTGCCGCTGGTGACCGCCGGTTTCTACAGTAAAGACGCCATCCTGTGGCAGGTGCAGGCCAGCGGCCAGAGCGCCCTGCTGTGGGCCGGTCTGGGCGGTGCCTTCCTCACCTCCCTCTACACCTTCCGCCTGATCTTCATCGCCTTCCACGGCAAGGAGCAGACCCAGGCTCACGCCGGTCACGGGCTGGCCCATCAGCTGCCGCTGCTGGTCCTGCTGGTGCTCTCCACCGGTATCGGCGCCTTGATCGTGCCGCCGCTGGCGGGAGTACTGCCGGCTGGTCCTGGGGATCACATCGAAGAGGGGCGCCATGGGCTGGAGATCACCTCCGCCGTCATCGCCATCGCCGGCATTGCCCTGGCCGCCTTCCTGTTCCTGGGCGAGCGCCGCCTGGCCAGCAGCGTGGCCAACAGCGCGCCGGGCAAGTTGCTCAGCACTCTCTGGTTCAATGCCTGGGGCTTTGACTGGCTTTACGATCAGCTGTGGGTCAAGCCGTATCTGCTGGCAACCCGGCTGCTCGGCAAGGATCCGCTGGACTGGATGATGAACCTGCCGGCCTGGCTGGCACAGAGTGGCCACCAGCTGTTGGCCTGGACCGTTTCCGGCAAGTTGCGCTGGTATGCAGCCTCCATGGGGATGGGCGCCGCCCTGATCCTGGCCCTGCTGCTGCTCGGCTGATCCCGTGATGCAGCCCCTGAACTCGCAGCAAGCCCACGGGCCTGCACAGTGACTAGAACATAGACGAGAGCTGATATCGTGACCTTACTCTGGATCTTGTTAATACCCTTCATCGGCGGTCTGCTCTGTTGGCAGACCGAGCGATTCGGCGAGTACTTCGTACGCTGGGTCGCCCTGCTGTCGATGAGCGCCTGTCTGCTGCTCTCCTGCGCCATCTGGTGGAGCGGTGACTTCACCCTGGCCGCCCAGGGCGGCGTGCCCGTCTGGGCCGCCGAACTGCAACTGCCCTGGATCCCCCGCTTCGGCATCTCATTGCACCTGGCGGTGGATGGCTTGTCGCTGTTGATGGTGATCCTCACCTGCTTTATCGGCGTGCTGGCCATCCTCTGTTCCTGGAAGGAAATCGTGCAGCGCATCGGCTTCTTCCACCTCAACCTGCTGTGGATCCTGGGTGGCGTGCTCGGCGTCTTCATGGCGCTGGACCTGTTCCTCTTCTTCTTCTTCTGGGAGATGATGCTGGTACCGATGTACTTCCTGATTGCGCTGTGGGGCCACTCGGTCACCGACGGCAAATCCCGGATCAACGCCGCCACCAAGTTCTTCATCTACACCCAGGTCAGCGGCCTCATCATGCTGGTCGCCATCCTCGGCCTGGTGCTGACTCACCATGCCGCCACCGGCGTGTTCACCTTTGACTATCAGGACTTGCTGAATACCCCGATGAGCAAGGGTGTGCAGTGGCTGCTGATGCTGGGCTTCTTCATCGCCTTCGCGGTCAAGATGCCGCTGGTACCGCTGCACGGCTGGCTGCCGGATGCCCACAGCCAGGCACCGACCGCGGGTTCCGTGGATTTGGCGGGGATCCTGCTGAAGACCGCCGCCTACGGTCTGCTGCGCTTCGCCCTGCCGCTGTTCCCGGAGGCGTCCGCCGAATTTGCCCCCTACGCCATGGTGCTGGGTCTCATCGGCATCGTCTACGGCGCCATCGTGGCGTTCGCCCAGACCGACATCAAGCGGCTGGTGGCCTACACCAGCATCTCCCACATGGGCTTCGTGATGATCGCCATCTACTCCGGTAGCGAACTGGCCCTGCAGGGCGCCGTGGTGCAGATGATCGCCCACGGCCTCTCCGCCGCCGGCCTCTTCATCCTGTGCGGTCAGCTCTACGAGCGGCTGCACACCCGGGACCTGCGCCTGATGGGCGGGCTGTGGGGCCGTCTGCGCTACCTGCCCGGCGTGATGCTGTTCTTCTCGGTCGCCTCTCTGGGGATGCCGGGCACCGGCAACTTCGTCGGCGAGTTCCTGATCCTCATCGGCAGCTTCCAGGTTGCCCCCGTGCTTACCATCATCGCCACCTTCGGCCTGGTGCTGGCTTCGGTCTACTCCCTCATCATGCTGCAGCGCGCCTGCTTCGGTACCCCCAAGGACGAGAGCGTCCTCAAGGGGCTCGACAGCCGCGAGCTGGTGATGATGATGACCATTGCCGGTCTCTTGGTGCTGCTCGGTGTCTATCCCCAACCTGTGCTCGACACCGCGGGCAACAGCCTGCTGAGCGTGCTGCACTGGTACGCCCTGCCCTTCGCAGGAGCATTGCAATGAGAGTGACCGCTGTTAAACCGCTGGCCCTGTTGCCTTCCTTGTCCATTACAGGAGCACTGCAATGACCTTCACCGCTTCGCAACTGCTGGCCCTGCTGCCCCTGTTGCTGACAACCGGGGCCATGGTGGCCCTGATGCTGGCCATCGCCTGGAAACGGTGCGATGACACCGCCTTCGTGGTCACCATCGCCGGCCTCAACCTGGCGCTATTCTCCCTGCCCATCGTGATGGCGCAAGGCGATCAGGGGGTCACCCCGCTGCTGCAGATAGACGGCTACGCCGTCTTCTACATGGGCTTGGTGCTCATCGGTGCCCTAGCGACCTGTACCTTCGGCCGCTCCTGGCTCAAGGGCTATCCGGACAATCGGGAAGAGTTCTACCTGCTGCTGCTGATCGCCACCGCCGGTGGCCTGGTGCTGGCCGGCTCCCGTCACCTCGCCTCCCTGTTCATCGGGATCGAGATGCTGACCCTGCCGATGTTCGGTCTGGTGGGCTACGCCTATCGCGAGCGCCACTCGCTGGAGGCCAGCATCAAGTACATGGTGCTCTCCGCCGCCGCCACCGCCTTCCTGCTGTTCGGCATGGCGCTGCTCTATGCCCAGGCCGGCAGCCTGAGCTTCAGCGATCTGGGGCTGACCCTGGCCACCACCCCGGCTCACCACCCGTTGCTGATGGGCGGTCTGGGTCTGATGCTGGTCGGCTTTGCCTTCAAGCTCTCCCTGGCACCGTTCCACCTCTGGACCCCGGACGTGTACGAAGGGGCGCCGGCCCCGGTGGCCACCTTCCTCGCCACCGTCAGCAAGATCGCGGTGTTCTGCGTGCTGCTTCGCTTCTACCTGGCGGTGCCCGCCGCCGCGGATCCCATGATCCACTGGCTGCTGGCCGCCATGGCGGTGGTCTCCATCGTCATCGGCAACCTGCTGGCTCTGCTGCAGACCAACATCAAGCGGATGATGGGTTACTCCTCCATCTCCCACTTCGGCTACCTGCTGGCGGTGATCGTGGCGAGCCGTCTCGGCCAGATGCCGGTGGAAGCGGCCGGTGTCTATCTGCTGATGTATCTGTTCACCAGCCTGGGGGCCTTCGGCGTCATCAGCATGATGTCCAGCCCCTATCGCGGCAAGGATGCGGACTCCCTGCACAGCTACCGCGGCCTGTTCTGGCGTCGTCCCTACCTGACCGCTGTGCTGACCGTGATGATGCTCTCGCTGGCCGGTATCCCCATGACGCTCGGCTTCATCGGCAAGTTCTACCTGATCGGGGTGACCGTCGATGCGAAGCTGTGGTGGCTCTCCGGCGCCATCGTGCTCGGCAGTGCGCTGGGTCTCTACTACTACCTGCGGGTCATGGTCACCCTCTACTTGCGCGAGCCCGGCATGCAACTGCGCGACGCCAAGGGAGACTGGGCCATCACCTCCGGTGGTCTGGTGGTACTGCTCTCCGCCGCGCTGGTGGTGGTACTGGGTCTCTATCCCCAGCCGGTCATCAGCCTGGTGCAGGGCTTCCAGAACGTGGTGCTGCACTGATTTCACGCCACTCAAAAAAACCGGCCCAAGTGGCCGGTTTTTTTATCTCCACAGCGCTGGATGCCTGACCAGCCGTCTCAAATTTATCTGCCTTTATAACGGCTTATGGCCGCTTGCCGGACACGACCGGGTATCCACCGCGCCCCCCTTGCTGATATATTGATGATTGGCAGGAAAGGAGTTCCGAGCGATGATGCAGCCCGCGTTTCATTCATTCGATACGCAGCCACTGACCGAGGCACTGCGCCCCTATCGTGGCCAGCGGCTCGACGTCTTGCTGGCCGAGCAGGATGCAGAGCACGTTGCCGACCTGCAGCAGCAATGTAGCCACCTCGACATTCAACTCAGCGGCGCCCTCTTTCCGCGCCTTCTCAGCCGTCACGGCTTTCATGAGCGCGGTGCCTGGCTGCTACCGCGCCCGGCCTCCCACGCCCCGCTGCTCATCCCGCTCGATCCCGTCGCCAGCGCCGATGAGCAGGCCCGTCTGCTCTGCGACGCGCTCGCCCCCCAGCTTGCCCAGTGGCCGCCAGCCGAAGGCATACCGACCCTCTTTCTGACTTTCGATGCCATGATCCCCAACATCGCCTCCCTCCTCGAGGGGATCTATCTGCATCTCGCGGACAGGGTCCACTATGCCGGTGTCAATGCGGGCAGCGGCCAGTTTCGCCCCATGCCCTGCCTGTTCGACAACCACAGGCTGCTGGAACAGGCGGTCTGCTGCACCCTGCTGCCCCATCGCAGCTACCCTCTGCTCGAGCACGGCTATCAGCTCACCGCCCAGCCCATGCTGGCCACCAGCAGCGAGGGCAACAAGATCTCCTTCATCGACTGGCAGCCCGCCTTCAGCCGCTACCAGTCTCTGGTCCAGCAACAGTTCCAGCAGCGCCTGACTCCGGAGCAGTTCTACCAGTACGGCGTCCACCTGCCGCTTGGGCTGCTGCGGGCCAACGGCGACGTCATCGTGCGCATCCCGGTCGCCGTCACCGACGAGGGGGCGCTGCTCTGCGTCGGGGAAGTGCCGGATCACAGCATCCTCACCCTGCTCAAGGCGCCGCACAGCCCGACCGCCCACGCCATCGAGCTGGCCGAAAAACTGAGCCGGCACGGGGCGCCGGAACGCCTCGAGATCTACTACTGCGCCGGCCGCCAGCAGCACTTCGGCGAACAGAGCACCTTGGAGCTGGAGACCCTCTTCAGCCACAGCGGCGCCCACCAGCTGGTCGGCGCCCTCTCCCTTGGCGAGATTGGCAGCCTGCGGCCGGGGGACTATCCGCTGTTTCACAACGGCGCCATTCTCTGCAACGGGGAGGGAACACGATGAACAACGACCACGCCATGGCCATCGTCTGCGATCTCGCCCTCTGCATCGGCCGCGAGGTCACGCTGGATGCCCTGCTGACCAAGGTGCTGCAGCGCTTTCTGTTTCACTGCGCCTTCCCGGTCGGACTGGTACTGCAGCAGTTGCCGCAGGGGGAGTACAAGATCATCAAGGCGATCGGCGACGAGCAGCTGCTTCGCCATCAGGGAGAGCCGCTCGCACTGCCCCACTGGGTCAGCGACGGCGAGCAGTGCATCCTGCGGGCAGCGCTGCCGCTGCCAGGTTCGCGCCCCTACCCGTTTGCCTATCGGCTGCGGATCGAGGGGGGCTACCTGATGCTGCTGCTCTCCCCCAATGCGGAGCAGCAGGGGGAGCAGCTCTGTCACCTGTTCAGCCCCATCCTCGGCAACCTGGCCCGCGCCATCCAGCTGTGCCGGGACAGCGAGCAGCTGGCCCTGCGCCAGCAGGCGGAGCTGGTCGACATGCAGCGCTTCAACGAGTCCCTGCTCAAGGCTATCCCCATCCCGGTGTTCTACAAGGATGTCGAGGGACGCTTCATCAGCTGCAACCCGACCTTCACCCAGATCACCGGCATCAGCAAGGCCGAGCTGCAGGGCAAGCGGGTGGACGAGATCCTCCCCCCCGAGATGGCCGACGAATACACCCAGCGCGACCTGGAGGTGCTGCGCAGCAGGCAGCCGCAATATTTCGAGCACACCCTGTTTGATCGCAGCGGCCACCGCTATCAGGTGCTCAACTTCAAGGATCTCTTCTACGACCATCAGGGCGAGGTGGCCGGCATCATTGGTGCCCTGGTCGACATCACCCACATCAAGGAGAGCGAGCAGCAGCAACGGACCCTGCTGTTCCAGACCATAGCGGCGCTCTCCTCCGCCATCGCCCACAAGGATCCCGGCACCGCGGGCCACGAGCGGCGTGTGCACGATCTCGCGCTGGCCATCGGCCAGCATCTGCAACTTTCCCAAGAACGCCTCGACGGGCTGGGCCTCGCCGCCATGGTGCACAACATAGGCCTGTTGCAGATCCCGGCGGAGATCCTCACCCGCCCCCGCGCATTGAGGGAGGTGGAGTTCGAACTCATCAAGCAGCACCCGCAGGCGGGCTGTGAAATCCTGCAGCAGATAGACTTCCCCTGGCCCATCACCGCCATCGTGCAGCAGCACCATGAGAACCTGGACGGCAGCGGCTATCCGCAGGGGCTGCAGGGGGATGCCATCTCGCTGGAGGCGCGCATCATCCGGGTGGCGGATTCTCTCGCTGCCATGACCGCCCACCGCCCGTTCCGGCGAGCCATGTCCCTCACCGATGCCTTTGCCGAACTGACCCGCTATGCCGGCGTCCACTACGACGAGCAGGTGGTCAGCGCCTGCTTTGCCGTGTGGCAGGCGGGTTATTGCTTTGCCCCCCTTTGACCGAGGCAGGATGAAATGAGTTCAAGACCCGCACCGCCCTTTCCCCCGCTGCCCACGGCCGCCCTGCTTGGCCAGGTGATGGATCAGCTGCCCTATCGGGTGCTGCTCAAAGACACCCGCTCCGTCTTCATCGCCTGCAACCGGCTGCTGGCAGACGATCTCACCCTCACCCCGGCCGAACTGGTCGGCAAGTGCGATGCCGACTTCTTCCCGGCCGAACTGGCCAAGCGCTATCGGGATGACGATCTGAGGGTCATGGCCAGCGGCACCACCCAGCGCCATGAAGAGCCCTATCTGAAGGGGGGCGAGGCCCGCTGGCTCAGCACCACCAAGTTTCCCCTGCACAACGAGCTGGGCCAGGTGGTCGGGGTCGGCGTCTTCTTCGACGACATCACCGAGAAAAAACAGCAGCAGGAGCGGTTGCAGCAATACACCTGGACCCTGGAGGCCATCGGCCGCGCCCACCACGCCATGCTCAAGCAGGATGATGAGCAGACCCTGTTGCAGGAGATCTGCGACGCCATCACCTTCGATGGCCGCTTTTCCCTCGTCACCGTGCTGCAGGAAAACAGTGACCAGCACACCCTGCAGGTGCTGGCGCAGGCAGGCAACGCGGTCTGGTTTGCCAGCGACGACTGGCTGACCCGGGATCCCGCCCTGCATCAGGCCATCGGCACCGGGACACCGTGCAACGAAGCCCTGGCCAGCGCACTGGTGCACCACTCGGCCACCCTGCGCGCCCGTCTGCTGTTGCCGCTGCACTGGCACGCTGGCGGGTATGGCGGCCTGCTCATTCACAGTGAACAGGCCCGCCCCTTCACCGACGAAGAGGTGCACCTCTTCAGCCAGCTGGCGGACTACCTTGCCTACGGCCTGCAGGCCCGCGCGACCCAGCAGGCCTATCTCACCGCCCAGCGCGACAAGGTGCTGCACGCCCGCCAACTGGAGCTGGCGCTGGAAGATGCCCTCGGCGCCATTGCCGCCGTGCTGGAGCAGCGCGATCCCTACACCGCCGGCCACCAGAAGCATGTCGCCACCCTGGCGCTGGCCATCGGCCGCGAGCTGAAGCTGGACGAGAAGCGGCTGAGGGGGCTCTATCTGGGAGCCATGGTGCACGACATCGGCAAGATACAGGTGCCACTCGACATCCTCACCAAACCGGGTCGGCTGACTCCCCAAGAGTTCAACCTGGTCAAGGAGCACCCGGGCGCCGGCTATCAGGTGCTTAAAGACATCGCCCTGCCCTGGCCCGTCGCCCAGATGATCCACCAGCACCACGAGTTCATCGACGGCTCCGGCTACCCGGCGGGGCTCAAGGGCGAGCAGATCCTGCTGGAGGCCCGCATCCTCACGGTGGCCGACATCGTGGAGTCCATGTCCTCCGATCGCCCCTACCGCGCCGCCCTCGGCATTCCCCAGGCCAGGGCCCATATCATCGAACTGCGGGGCAGCAAGCTGGATGCAGCGGTAGTGGATGCCTGCCTGCGCATCCTCGATCGCGGGGATTTCACCCCCCATGAGCTGGGCCACGGCCAGTTCTAGCGGGCAAGCCGCCATAAAAAAACCGGCCACAGGGGCCGGTTTTTTGTTTGCGATGCGCGCTTAACCCAGACGTACCCGGGCGTTGCGGAACATCCGCATCCAGGCGCCATCCTCGCCCCAGTTGTCCGGGTGCCAGGAGTTGGCCACGGTGCGGAACACCCGCTCCGGGTGCGGCATCATGATGGTGGCGCGCCCGTCCGTGGTGGTGACCGCGGTGATACCCGCCGGTGCACCGTTCGGGTTGGCCGGGTACTGCTCGGTCACCTGACCGCGGTTGTCGACGAAACGCAGCCCCACCAGCCCGCTCTGTTGCAGCGCAGCCAGGTGAGCGGCATCGCGCACCTCCACTCGCCCTTCCCCGTGGGAGACGGCAATGGGCATCACCGAGCCTGCCATGCCGGCGAAGAAGGCCGACGGGGAGTCCTGCACTTCCACCAGGCTGAAGCGGGCCTCGAAGCGCTCGGAGCGGTTGCGCACGAAGCGCGGCCACAGATCGGCCCCCGGGATCAGCTCGCGCAGGTTGGACATCATCTGGCAACCGTTGCACACCCCCAGGGAGAGGGTGTCGCCGCGCTCGAAGAAGCGCTGGAACTGCTCGCGAGCACCGTCGTTGAACAGGATGGACTTGGCCCAGCCTTCGCCCGCCCCCAGCACGTCGCCGTAGGAGAAGCCGCCACAGGCCACCAGACTCTGGAACGCATCCAGCTTGATGCGCCCCTCGAGGATGTCGCTCATGTGCACGTCCACCGCCGCAAAGCCGGCGCGGTCAAACGCCGCCGCCATCTCCACGTGGGAGTTGACCCCCTGCTCGCGCAGCACCGCCAGACGGGGGGAGACCCCGCGGGCAATGTAGGGTGCTGCCACGTCCTCGGCCGGGTGGTAGCTGAGCTTGGCCTGCAGGCCAGGATCGGCTGCGTCCTGACGGGCGGCATGCTCCTGATCCGCGCACTCCGGGTTGTCGCGCAGGCGCTGCATCTGCCAGCTGGTCTCGCCCCAGATGGTACGCAGAGCGGTACGGCTGGCGCGGTAAACCTCCTGACCGGCCCGCTGCAGGGTGATGAGATCCCCTTCGCGCACCGTGCCAAGCACGTGGGAGCAAGCCGCCAGGCCGTGACCGGCCAGCAGGGTCATCACCGCTTCCTTGTCTTCACGACGCACCTGGATGACGGCGCCCAGCTCCTCGTTGAACAGGGCCGGCAGCAGCTCGCCGCCGATGCGATCCAGCTGCAGGTCGAGACCGCAGTGACCGGCGAAGGCCATCTCCACCAGGGTGACAAACAGGCCGCCGTCGGAGCGGTCGTGGTAGGCGACGAGTTTGCGATCGCTCACCAGCGCCTGGATGGCGTTGAAGAAGCCCTTGAGCTGGACCGGGTTGTCCAGGTCCGGCGCCTTGTCACCCAGCTGGCGATAGACCTGGGCCAGGGCGGAGGCGCCGAGGCGCTGCTTGCCGTTGCCAAGGTCGATGAGGATAAGGTCGGTCTCACCGAGATCGGTACGCAGCTGCGGCGTGACGGTGTTGCGCACATCCTCCACCCGGGCAAAGGCCGAGATGAGCAGGGAGAGCGGCGAGGTGACGCTGTGCTCCTTGCCATCCTGCTGCCAGCAGGTCTTCATGGACATGGAGTCCTTGCCCACCGGGATGGTGATGCCAAGGGCCGGGCAGAGCTCCTCGCCCACCGCTTTGACCGCCTCGTAGAGGCCGGCATCTTCGCCCGGGTGACCGGCGGCGGCCATCCAGTTGGCGGAGAGCTTGACCCGCTTGAGCGAGCCGATGTGGGCCGGCGCCAGGTTGGTGAGCGCTTCCGCCACTGCCATGCGAGCGGAGGCGGCGTGGGAGAGCAGCGCCACCGGGGTGCGCTCGCCCATCGACATGGCTTCGCCGTGGTAGCTGTCGTAGGTGGCGGCGGTGACGGCGCAGTCAGCCACCGGGATCTGCCAGGGGCCGACCATCTGGTCGCGGTTGACCAGACCGGTCACGCTGCGATCGCCGATGGTGATGAGGAAGGACTTCTCCGCCACGGTGGGCAGGCGCAGCACCCGTTCGGCAGCCTCGCCCAGGGTGATGCCATCGAGCGCCAGCGGCTTGCCCTGCGCCGGCAGGCTTGCAACCTCGCGGTGCATCTTGGGGGTCTTGCCCAGCAGCACATCCAGCGGCAGATCGATGGGGTGGTTGTCAAAGTGCTCATCCGAGAGAGTGAGATGCTTCTCTTCGGTGGCGCTGCCGATGACGGCATAGGGGGCGCGCTCGCGCTCGCACAGCGCCTTGAACAGCGGCAGCTTCTCCTTTGCCACCGCCAGTACGTAACGCTCCTGGGATTCGTTGCACCAGATCTCGAGCGGGCTCATGCCCGGCTCGTCGTTCGGAATGGCGCGCAAGGAGAAACGACCGCCGCGATCGCCGTCGCTCACCAGTTCCGGCATGGCGTTGGAGAGGCCACCGGCGCCCACGTCGTGGATAAATACGATGGGGTTGTCGTCTCCCAGCTGCCAGCAGCGGTCGATCACCTCCTGGCAACGGCGCTCCATCTCGGGGTTGTCGCGCTGCACCGAGGCAAAGTCGAGATCTTCTGCCGACTGACCGGAGGCCATGGAGGAGGCGGCACCGCCACCCAGACCGATGTTCATGGCCGGGCCACCCAGCACGATGAGGGCAGCCCCCACCGGGATCTCCCCTTTCTGGACGTGCTCGCTGCGGATGTTGCCGATACCGCCCGCCAGCATGATGGGCTTGTGGTAGCCGCGCACCTCGACGCCGTTGTGGCTCGGCACCTGCTCTTCGAAGGTACGGAAGTAGCCGAGAATGGCCGGACGGCCGAACTCGTTGTTGAAGGCGGCGCCGCCGAGCGGCCCCTCCTGCATGATGTCAAACGCGCTGACGATGCGGCTCGGCTTGCCGAAATCCTGCTCCCAGGGCTGCTCGAAGCCGGGGATGCGCAGGTTGGAGACCGAGAAACCTACCAGCCCCGCCTTGGGCTTGGCACCGCGACCGGTGGCACCCTCATCGCGAATTTCGCCGCCGGAGCCGGTAGCGGCGCCCGGGAAGGGGGAGATGGCAGTCGGGTGGTTATGGGTCTCCACCTTCATCAGGATGTCGACGCGCTCCTGATGATAGTGATACTCGCCGCTGGCGGGGCTCGGGAAGAAGCGGCCCCCCTGGCTCCCTTCCATCACGGCAGCGTTGTCTTTATAGGCAGACAGGACATGATCCGGCGTCTGCTCGAAGGTGTTCTTGATCATCTTGAACAGCGACTTGGGCTGCTGCTCACCGTCGATGGTCCAGTCGGCATTGAAGATCTTGTGGCGGCAGTGCTCGGAGTTCGCCTGGGCAAACATGTAGAGCTCGATGTCGTTGGGGTTGCGACCCAGCCTAGTGAAATTCTCCACCAGATAGTCGATTTCGTCGTCGGCCAGGGCCAGACCCAGCGCCACGTTGGCCTCTGCCAAGGCTGCGCGACCACCGCCCAGCACATCCACCTGGGTGAAGGGGCGCGGCTCGTGGTGGGCAAACAGGGCGGCGGCCTCGTTCATCTCGCCAAACACCGTCTCCATCATGCGGTCGTGCAGCACGGCGGCCACGTCGGCACGCTGGGCGGCGCTCAGCTCACCCTTGGCCTGCACGTAATAGGCGATGCCGCGTTCGAGCCGCTTGACCTGATTCAGGCCGCAGTTGTGGGCGATGTCGGTTGCTTTGGAAGACCAGGGGGAGATAGTGCCGGGGCGGGGGGTAACGAGAAACAGCTGACCGCTGGGGGTGTGTTCGGGGATGGTCGGGCCGTAGCGCAGGAGCTGGCCCAAGGTCGCTCGCTCCGGGGGCGACAGCGGGCTCGAGAGCTCGGCAAAGTGCACGTATTCGGCATAGACATCCTCTATCTCTACTCCTCTCTCCTGTTTCATCTGCGCGAAGCGTTGCAGCAGTTTTTGGACACGAAACTCAGACAGTGCGGGGGCACCACGCAAGATATCCATATGACCTTTCTCACCAAGTGTTGAAGTGGGGGGGAATTGAGACGCGCGTATTATAGGGATCAGGCCCATGCCGGACAAACGTTTTTCTTGTTTTGCCCAGTGTGACTCGGTGCACACTCTCTGGTATAAAGGTGCCTCTTTTTTGACAAATGCCGATTTTTTCAACAAGGGCACTCACCTACTTGCGCTGCATTTTTCGACTGTTTATCGGGCTGATGTTGCTGCTGACCCTGGTCGGTTGCGACTTCTACACCCCCTCCAGCCAGCTGGAGCAGATCCGCCAGCGAGGCGAGATCCGGGTTGGCACCATCTACGGCCCCACCTCTTATTACCAGCGTGACGACACCGCCCAGGGGTTCGATTACGAGCTGGCGCAGAGCTATGCCGACTGGCTGGGGGTCAAGCTGACCATAGTGCCGGTCTACTCCACCGCCGAACTGGTGGAACTGCTGAGAAAGGGCAAGCTGGATCTGGCTGCCGCCGCCATCGTGGTCACCCCGGAGCGGCGCCAGCTGTTTCGCTTCGGCCCCGGCTTCTACCAGGTCTCCCCCAAGCTGGTCTATCGCAACGGCTCTCCCAAGCCCAAGGACATCGGCGATCTCAAGGGCAACATAGTGGTGCCGGCCGGTTCCACCGGAGAAGACCTGCTCAAGGAGCTGGCCAAGCAGTACCCCAACCTGAAGTGGAGCACCAATCGGGATGCCGACGTGGAGGAGCTGCTCAAGCAGGTGGCCGACGGCAAGATTGACTACACGGTGGTGCAGGATACCGTGCTGGCCCGCACCCAGCGCTACTACCCCGAGCTCACCGAAGGGATGACCCTGGCCAAGAACCAGACCGTGGCCTGGGCCATGACCAAGCTGCCGGACGACAGCCTCTACGCCAGCATCATCGACTTCTTCGGCCAGCGCTTCATGGACGGCGCCATCGCCAAGCTCGACGAGAAGTACTTCGGCCACGTGCAGAATTTCGACTTCGTCGACACCCGCACCTTCCTGCAGCGGGCCAAGAGCCTGCTGCCCAAGTATCAGGATCTGTTCAAGACCCACGCCAACGTGGTGGACTGGCGCCTGCTGGCCGCCATCAGCTATCAGGAGTCCCATTGGGATCCGGAGGCGCGCTCCTACACCGGGGTGCGCGGCATGATGATGCTGACCGAGCCCACCGCCAAGGCGATGGGGGTCAACAACCGGCTGCACCCGGAGGAGAGCATCAAGGGCGGCGCCCGTTATCTGGAGCAGATGATGGAGAAGGTGCCCGCCTCGGTGCCCGATGACGAGAAGGTGTGGTTTGCCCTCACCGCCTACAACATCGGTTACGGCCACATGATGGATGCCCGCCGCCTGACCAAGGAGCTCGGCAAAAATCCCGATGCCTGGAGCGACGTCAAAGAGGTGCTGCCGCTGCTGCAACAGTCGCGCTGGCATCGCAAGGTACGCTACGGCTATGCCCGCGGCGGCGAGGCGCGCAACTACGTCAACAACGTGCGCCAGTACTACCAGAGCCTGCTCTGGCTCGACAACGAGCAGCAGAAAGCCCACCGCCGTGAAGAGCTGGACGATGACGACAGCAGCGAGCCGCCCAGTGCCGAGCGCCCCACCGTCATCGCCGAAGTGGTCAAGCAGATCACCCTGCGCTGATCCCTTGTTGACAGGTTTGTTTTTCGGGTGGTTTCTCTGTTACCATCCGACCATACCGGAGCCTATCCGAAACTGTTTTTATCGCGCTATTTCATCCACTTGCACTCGGGATGACAGCACTTTCAGATAGGCTCCCATCATCACCCAAGGCCGGGATGGCCACCCAATGGGAGGAGACCAAGATGCGAGCTCGCAGAAGAACGACACTGGTCAGAAAAGCAAAGTGCGGCTGGAGCCCCAGACGCAAACTCAAGCTCAATGACATCAAACGCAAGATATGGCGCCGAAACCGCTCCTTCACCTTGCTGATAGCAGAACACACAGCATAAACCCGGCAATTACCGGGTTTTTTATCGCCTCAATTCCCCGCCTGCGGGCTCACCTCAAACACCACTGCCCGCTTCGATACCAGGCTTTTGCAGTGATTGCAGAAGTAATCCACCGCGCCGCAGGCCTTGAGCCGCTCCAGCTCCTGCCGGCAGGTCGGGCAGAGGGCCCGGATCTGGAAACGGGCCTGGCACTGGCTGCAGGTGGTCTCGCGGCTGCGACTGTCCAGCTCGCCCTGACAGGCAGGGCAGTGAAGGTGACTCATGGTTGGCTCCTCGCAAAGTGAATGTGCAGTGGGCCCACCCACTGCACATTCCCCTGGCCTCAGAAAAAACGGCTGCCGGTGAGGGCAGCCGCTGGGCCTTATTTCTTGGCTTTGGCCTTGAGCAGGCGCTTGCGTTGACGCTCCTGGCTCAGGGTCAGGGTATTTTTCTTGCCCTCGAACGGGTTGGCCGACTCCTGGAACTCGACCCGGACCGGCGTCCCCATGATCTTCAGCGACTTGCGGAAGTAGTTGATGAGGTAGCGCTTGTAGGAATCCGGCAAGTCGTTCAGCTGGTTGCCGTGGATCACGATGCGCGGCGGGTTGTAGCCACCGGCGTGGGCATATTTGAGCTTGACCCGGCGACCGTTCACCATCGGCGGCTGGTGGTCTTCCTGCGCCATCTGCATGATGCGGGTCAGCATGGCGGTGCTGGTACGGCGGGTAGCGGACTGGTAGGCCTCCTGGATGGATTCGAACAGGTGGCCAACCCCGCTGCCGTGCAGGGCGGAGATGAAGTGCACGCGGGCGAAGTCGATGAAGCCCAGACGACGATCGAGCTCGTTCTTGACGTCCTCTTTCACCTTCTGATCCAGCCCGTCCCACTTGTTCACCACCAGTACCACGGAGCGGCCGGTGTTGAGCACGAAACCGAGGATGCTCAAGTCCTGATCGGTGATGGTCTCCTGGGCGTCGATCACCAGCAGGCAAACGTTGGCATCTTCAATCGCCTTGAGGGTCTTGATGACGGAGAACTTCTCCACCGTCTCGTGCACCTTGCCGCGACGACGCACGCCGGCGGTGTCGATGATGACGTACTTCTGCTCGTCACGCTCCATCGGGATGTAGACGGAGTCGCGGGTAGTCCCCGGCATGTCATAGACGATGACCCGATCTTCACCCAGCATGCGGTTGGTCAGGGTGGACTTGCCGACGTTGGGGCGACCGACGATGGCAAACTTGATGGGCAGGTCAGCGAACGGCGTCTCCTTGGTGTCTTCCTTGGTGTCGAGTTCACCGGCAGCCACCATGCGCAGCAGGGCTTCTTCGTCGAAGTCCTCTTCTTCCTCATCCTGCGCGGTTTCTTGTGTGGCGGCGTCGACCAGGGTCTCCAGATGGGGGGCCAGCGCCAGCTCCAGCAGGCTCAGTACGCCGCGACCGTGGGCGGCCGCCATCTGGTAGACCTCGCCCAGGGCCAGACCGTAGAACTCGGACACGGCGGAGTCACCGTCGATGCCGTCGGTCTTGTTGGCCACCAGAAACACCTTCTTGTGGGTCTTGCGCAGGTGCTCGGCGATGGCCTGATCCGCCGCGGTCAAACCGGCACGGGCATCCACCATGAACAGCACCACGTCGGCCTCTTCGATGGCCAGCAGGGACTGTTCGGCCATCTTCAGCTCGATCCCCTCTTCGGTGCCATCGATACCGCCGGTATCCACCACGATAAATTCCAGCTCGCCCAACTTCGCCTGGCCGTACTTGCGGTCCCGGGTCAGACCGGGGAAGTCAGCCACCAGGGCATCCCGGGTACGGGTCAGACGGTTAAACAGGGTGGATTTCCCCACGTTGGGGCGGCCCACCAGGGCTACTACAGGAGTCATAAAAGCCTCATTCTCAAGACGACAAAGGCTCCGGGTCCGAAGACCAGGAGCCGGATATTCAGATTGACGGGCGATCAGGGACGCTTGATAGCGTACAACTTGCCGCCACGGCTCTGCACATACAGGGTGTCACCGTCCACCAGGGGGGCGGCGTACAGACCACTGCTGTCGAGCTGCTGCATGGCCTTGATGGTACCGTCGGTACGATCCAGCCAATACAGGTAACCTTCCACATCGCCGACCACCACATAGTCACCCAGGATGACGGGGGCGGTCACGGTGCGGTTTTCCAGCTGGGTATTGGACCACAGCTCGAGACCATTGCGACGGTCGACCGCAAACAGGTGGCTACGGCTGTCGGTCAGCACGATGGCATTGCCGGTCACCGCCATGTCGCGGTAGCCGGAATACTTGCGCTTCCATACCTCGTCACCGGTCATCAGCTTGCGCGCCATCAGCTGGCCATTATAGGCGATGGCATAGAGCTCATCGCCGGCGATCAGCGGGGTGGCGTCCACATCGACCATCCGATCCAGCTCGGTGGCACCGCGCGGGTCAGCGACCTTGGACTGGCGCACCGGCTGACCGTTGCTGAGCAGGGCGATACCCACCTTGCCATCGGCGCGGCCGTACAGCACGGCGCCGTTGGTGATGATGGGGGCGCCGGCGCTGCGCAGGGTCAACGGCGGCTGTTCTTCCGCCAAGGTCCACTGCAGCTTGCCTTCATCGGTATCGAGCGCTACCAGACGGCCCGAGGTGGTCAGCACCACCACCCGGCCATCTTCGACGGCAGGGCTCGCCACCACTTCACCCGGCACCGAAGTCTGCCACAGCACTTCGCCGTTCTCCTGGTTCAGGGCGTAGACTACCCCGTTCTCGGAACCCAGGAACAGCTTGCCGTAACGGGATACCAGGCCACCGGAGAGGCGGGCGCTGCGCTTGTCGGCGTTGATCGGCAAGTCAGCCAGATCCACGCTCCACAGCTCCTTGCCGCTTTCGCGATCAAAGGCGGTCACATCGCCATCGCGAGCGGCGGCATAGATGCGCTCATCTTCCACCACCGGCTTGAGCTGGGAGTAGAAGTCGCCGATGCCGTCACCCACCGAGGAGGACCAGCTGGTATCGGCCGTGAAGGCGGACTCGACCTTGGGCAGCGGTGCCATCGGGTTGAGGTCCTCTTCCGAACTGAACAGGGAGCACCCCTGCAGGGCGAAGGAGACCGCAGCCCCCAACACCACCATCTTGAACAGATTACGCATCCGGAGCCTCACCCGTGGTCACCGCTGGCAACGCCAGATCGTCCATTTTCAGCTTGAGCTCGGCGCTGCCCTGCAGGCCGCCGGCATCGGCTGCCGCCTGATAGGCATCGCGCGCCTCTTCGGCCTTGCCCTGCTTGAGCAGCACGTCGCCGCGCACTTCCGCAACTTGGGCCTTGAAGGCATCGTTGTTGATCTTGCCAAGCTGGGCCAGCGCCTCGTCAGCCTTGCCCTGATCGTTCAGAACCCGGGCCAGACGCAGGGCAGCGATGGGACGGATGCTCTCGTCACCGCTGGTGGCCACCTGAGTCAGCTGCTCGGCAGCCAGATCCAGCTTGCCAGCCTTGACGGCGGCGGCGGCCAGCTGCAGGGCAGCCAGTTCGGCATAGGAGTCACCCTTGTGGGCGCTGATGAAGCTTTGCGCCTGCTCGAAGCCGGCGGCATCACCCTTGGCCAGCTGGGCAGCCATTTCGTTGTAAGCCTGGGAGGCGGTCTCCTGGCTGGTCTGCTGATGCTCGTTGTAGTAGCGCCAGCCAAAGAGTCCAACCAGACCGATAACAGTTCCTGCGATCACCGAGGTTCCGTTCTCTTTCCACCAGCTCTTGATGACCTCAACCTGTTGTTCTTCGGTGGTATAAACTTCCACAGCTTACTCTCCTTTGGCTGCCAGCAGGGCAATGGCGGCGTCGACCGTGACGGTCTGTTGCTCGGCCTGGCCACGCAGATATTTGATGGTGATCTCCCCGTTTTGCACCTCGGTCTCGCCAAGGATCAGGGCAATGGCCGCGCCGCTCTTGTCGGCACGCTTGAGTTGTTTCTTGAAGTTGCCGCCGCCGCAGTGGCTCATCAGGCGCAAGTCAGGCAGGGCATCGCGCAGCCGTTCGGCCAGCTGGAAACCGGCCTGTTCAGTGCCCTCGCCCACCATGGCTAGGTAGACATCCACCGCCGGCCGGATGTCGCCGTTGAGTTCGAGGGTCTCCAGCATCAGCACCAGTCGCTCCATGCCCATGGCGAAACCCACAGCCGGCGTCGGCTGACCACCCAGCTGCTCCACCAGACCGTCGTAGCGACCACCGGCACAGACGGTACCCTGAGCACCCAGGCTGTTGGTGACCCACTCGAACACGGTGAGGTTGTAGTAGTCGAGGCCGCGCACCAGCCGCTCGTTCACTTCGTACTGGATGCCGGCGGACTCGAGCAGGCGCTTGAGCCCCTCGAAGTGGGCCAGGCTCTCTTCGCCCAGGTGATCGAACAGACGCGGGGCACCCACCAGAATGGCTTGTACCTTCTCGTCCTTGGAGTCGAGCACCCGCAGCGGGTTGCTGTACATGCGGCGCTGGCTCTCTTCATCCAGCTGATCCTTGTACTGCTCCAGGTAGGCCACCAGCGCATCGCGGTAGGCGGCGCGCTCGCTGCTCTGGCCGAGGGTGTTGAGCTGCAGGGTCACGTGCTCGCTGATGCCGAACAGACGCCACAGGCGGTGGGTCAGCATGATGAGCTCGGCATCGATATCCGGCCCGTTGATGCCGAACAGCTCGACCCCGAACTGGTGGAACTGGCGATAGCGGCCCTTCTGGGGACGCTCGTGACGGAACATGGGGCCCATGTACCACATCCGGCGTTCCTGGTTGTAAAGCAGACCGTGCTCGATGCCGGCCCGCACGCAGCTGGCGGTGCCTTCCGGGCGCAGGCTCAGGCTGTCGCCGTTGCGGTCTTCAAAGGTGTACATCTCTTTTTCGACCACGTCGGTCACTTCACCGATGGCGCGCTTGAACAGATGGGTCTGCTCGACAATCGGCATGCGCACTTCGCTGTAGCCATAGCTGGCCACGACCTGGCGCAGGATCTGTTCTACTTTCTGCCATACCGGGCTCTGCTCCGGCAGGCAATCATTCATACCGCGAATAGCTTGGATCTGTTTTGCCACGTTGATACTCGAGAAAAAGAGGTAAAATTTGGCCGCATTATAGGGATTTTCGACCCCGAGGTAAAATCAGGGTATTCCAATGCGGGATGTAAAATCAGCAACCTAAAGACAGGGCCACCCTGAGTGGCCCTTGGTTGCTCAACCCTCGTCCACCTGGATCTGGTTGGCCGGATCCAGCATGGCGGCCCGGGCGCGAATGCGGCGCTCCAGGGTCGGGATGAGATCCTTGTTGTCGAGCCGGTCCACTCGCTGACCACCCTCGTAGAAGGCGCTCTTGTTGGCCGCCCCCGCCAGACCCAGATCCGAGACCAGCGCCTCGCCAGGACCGTTCACCACGCAACCGATGATGGAGACATCCATCGGGGTGATGATGTCTTCCAGCCGCTCTTCCAGGGCGTTGACCGTGCCGATGACGTCGAACTCCTGGCGGGAGCAGGAGGGACAGGCGATGAAGTTGATGCCGCGGGAACGGATGCGCAGAGATTTCAGGATGTCGAAACCCACCTTGATCTCTTCCACCGGATCGGCGGCCAGCGAGATGCGCAGGGTGTCGCCGATACCTTCGCTCAGCAGCATGCCAAGACCGATGGCGGACTTCACCGCGCCGGCGCGAAAACCGCCCGCTTCGGTGATGCCCAAATGCAGCGGCTGTTCAATCTGCTTGGCCAGCAGGCGATAGGCGCCGACCGCCAGGAAGACGTCGGACGCCTTGACGCTCACCTTGAAGTTGTCGAAGTTCAGGCGATCCAGATAGTCCACGTGGCGCATGGCTGACTCGAGCAGCGCCTCCGGGGTCGGTTCACCGTACTTCTCCTGAATGTCTTTCTCCAGCGAGCCGCCGTTGACACCGATGCGGATCGGGATGTTGTAGTGACGGGCGCAGTCGACCACGGCGCGGACCCGCTCCTCGTTGCCGATGTTGCCCGGGTTGATGCGCAGGCAATCGGCACCGTATTCGGCCACTTTCAGGGCGATGCGGTAGTCGAAGTGGATATCGGCGACGATGGGAATACGGGTCTGCTGCTTGATGAGCTTGAAGGCTTCCGCCGCTTCCATGGTGGGAACCGAGACCCGCACGATGTCGGCGCCAACCCGCTCGATCCGCTGGATCTGCTCGACGGTGGCGGCCACGTCCGTGGTCTTGGTGTTGGTCATGGTCTGCACCGTGATGGGGGCATCGCCCCCAACCGGTACATTACCGACCATGATCTGCCTGGATTTACGACGAATGATGGGAGATTCGTGAGCGGACATGGCGGACAGATTACTCCTGCGGCAGTGAGAGGCGAGCAGTCCGGCCGTTGTTGTAACGGCTCATGTCGATGGACTTGCCCTGATATTCGATATTGACGGCCATGGGCGCACCAATGATGAATTTGAGCGGCTCGGGTCCTTCCAGTACCAGTTCGTCATTGGCCTTTTTGAGGCCGCTGAACAGGGTCTTGCCCTTGGCATCCTTGACATCCAGCCAGCAGTCGGCGGTGAAGCTCATCTTGAGCTGGGGCACCTTGGCCGGCTCGCTCGCGGCGGTGTCGGCAGCCGGTTGCGTGGCAGTGGCGGCAGAGGTCGCAACAGCCGTGGTCGCCACGGCGCTGCTGGCATCGACCGGCAGCGTGGTCGCGGCGGCACTCGCCACGGGGTCAGCCGAGGTCGCGACCGCAGCGGAAATTGCCGGAGCAACCACAGGGTCAGCCACGTCCACCGCCGGCGGCACGGTGGCGCTCGGGGTGTTGCTGGTTGCGCCCATTTCAGTCGCGGCCAGGGCCTCGTCACCGGCGGAGCGACGGGCCGTGCTCTGCCACCACCAGGCGACGGAGAGCGCGATCAGCATCAGGATCACCAGCCAGGTGACAACCTTGAGGCGGCTGTCGTTGGCCTGCTGACGGGAGCGACGAGAGAAGCTCTGCATGTCGATGTTGTCGGGGGGAGTCAGCCCCAGCTTGTCATAAGCCGCGAGGATGGTCTCTTCCGGGATACCGACCAGCTTGGCATAAGTACGCAGATAACCCCGAATGAAGGTATGGGACGTATGCTTGTCATACGTATCCGATTCGATCGCGGCAATCAGGGTCAGACGAAGGTGAATGCGAGACGCAACCTGTTCTCGTGTCCAGCCGAGCTGTTCACGGGCGTTGCGCAGCAGCTGGCCTGGGCCAACTGCCTGGGAGTCGTCTTGAAAATCGTGTGGCTGTTCAGTAGTCATTGGCTAAGTAACGCTTGGCTTGTTGCGAAGTGGGATATTGCCTTACCAGCTCAGTCCCGAATTGGTGAAGTAGTGCCGGTTTGTCCATGGCCTGCGCCAGCCGCAATCTCAACCAGAGACTGTTCTCGTTCTCGTCTGACACATCGGCAAAACGGGCGAGATAGGCCTGCACATCAGGCAGCTTGCCATCTTTCATGGAAAGCTCCGCCATGTCCAGCAATAACCTTGGATTGCGGGGATTATACCCCAAGGCCAAGCGATAATACTCGCTTGCTTTATCATTTCTGCGATTTTGCGCGGCGCAAAGTGCCGCGTTTTCATAGGTATCGGCAATCTTGATGTAGTTGGGCTGGCTGACGGCCTGCAGGAAGGCCTTTTCCGCCTCGTCGAAGCGACCACGATTGCAAAGGAAGGCGCCATAGTTGTTCATCGCGTCAGCATTGGACGGATCCATGGCAAGGGCTTTCTTGTAGCTCTCTTCGGCCGCCTTGAAATCTTCCACCTGCTGGTAGAAGTAGGCAAAACCGACGTAAACCTGAGGGTTGGCAGGGTCATACTGCAGCGCGCGGTCAAGGTTGAACTTGGCCTGCTCGGCGTTGCCCTGTTGCAGATATTGAATACCCAAATCCAGACGGGTCTGGGCTGCCGCCTTGAGATCGGGACCCACTTCACGCTGAGTGGAATTCTGGCCAGCGTAAGTGGTCTCGGTAACACAGCCTGGCAGCGCGCAGAGCGCTGCCACTACGATCAATGTACGTGTATCCATTCCCTGACTATACAATGGCTTAGCAAGTTAAACCATTTTGACGGAAATCCCATCCTGTTGCATCCGATTTTTCATGGTGCGCTTGGTGCGATCGATCACCTCCCCCACCAGCTGGCCGCAGGCTGCATCGATGTCGTCACCACGGGTCTTGCGGACGATGACGGTGAAGCCATATTCCATCAATACCTTGGAAAAACGGTCGATACGGCTGTTGCTCGGCTTGCCGTAGGGGTTGCCCGGGAAGGGGTTGAACGGGATCAGGTTGATCTTGCTCGGGGTATCCTTGAGCACCTTGGCCAGCTCGTGGGCGTGCTGCATGTCGTCATTGATATGATCGAGCAGCACATATTCCACGGTCACCCGGCCACCGTTGGCGTTGGACTTGCCGAGGTAGCGACGGACACCGGCGAGAAACTCCTCGATGTTGTACTTGTCGTTGATCGGCATGATCTCGGAGCGTAGCTTGTCGTTGGGTGCGTGCAGGGAGATGGCCAGGGCCACGTCAATCTGGTCGCCCAGCATGTCCAGTGCCGGCACCACGCCGGAGGTGGAGATGGTCACCCGGCGCTTGGAGATGCCGTAGCCGAAGTCGTCCATCATCAGGCGCATGGCCGGTACCACGTTGGCGAGGTTGAGCAGCGGCTCGCCCATGCCCATCATCACCACGTTGGTGATGGGACGCTTGCCGCCGACGATCTTGGCGGCACGCCATACCTGGCCGATGATCTCGGAGACTTTCAGGTTGCGGTTGAAGCCTTGCTGGGCGGTAGAGCAGAACTTGCACTCCAGGGCGCAGCCTACCTGGGAGGAGACGCACAGGGTCGCCCGATCCTCTTCCGGAATGTAGACGGTCTCCACCTCCTGACCGCCGACCTGCAGCGCCCACTTGATGGTGCCGTCGGAGGAGCGCTGTTCACGGCTCACTTCCGGCGCCCGGATCTCGGCGATCGCCTTGAGGCGCTCGCGCAGCACCTTGTTGACGTTGTTCATCTGATCGAAATCATCACAACCAAAGTGATAGATCCACTTCATCACCTGATCTGCCCGAAACGGCTTCTCGCCCAGTTCGACGAAGAAGGCACGCATGGCATCCCGATCAAGATCCAGCAGGTTGGTTTTTGTTTCGCTCATCAAGGGCCTCAGCTCACACACTTCATAAATTATCGGCTGACCTACGTCAGGGGGCGGCATTGTACAAATTATGGGTCCGGCTTTCCACCTGGAGAATAAGTGGATATTGACCGAATGACCAAAAAACAAAAGGGAGCCGAGGCTCCCTTGGGGTTCTTTCGACAGAAATCAGCCGCGCGGGCAGATCTCGGCGTCGGAGAAGAAGTAGGCGATTTCACGGGCAGCGGAGGCCGGAGCATCGGAGCCGTGCACGGCGTTGCGGTCGATGCTCTCCGCGAAGCAGGCGCGCAGGGTGCCGGCCAGGGCCTCTTTCGGGTTGGTGGCGCCCATGATTTCACGGTGGCGACGGATGGCCTCTTCGCCTTCCAGCACCTGGATCATGACGGGGCCGGAGGTCATGAAGCTGACCAGGCCGTCATAGAAAGGCTTGCCCTGGTGCTCGGCATAGAAACCGGCGGCTTGCTCGCTGCTCATGTGCAGCATCTTGGCGGCGATGACTTTCAGGCCAGCGCTCTCGAAACGGTTGTAGATGGCACCGATCAGGTTCTTGCTGACGGCATCCGGCTTGATGATGGAGAAGGTACGTTCGATGGCCATTGAGATCTTTCCTTAACTACAGAGATTTATTGTTAGAATCCATGTTCGGCGGCGATTATACGTAAACAAAAAGCGAAATAACACACAGAAAAGCAACTTTTTATTAAACAATTTCTTCCCTAAAACAACATCACCACTCATCTTGGCCCAGGCTGGCAGGAAAAAATGTGCGCTTGTGCACGATAGTCATGTTAACCCCCTGAAACCCAGGCTATTGCTCAGCCTCCCCCTGTCGAAAGGGCACCCGCAGGTGCCCTTGTCATTGCCGGTCAGCGGACCTCCGCCAGCAGGGTGTGGGCGATGGTGCGCATCCCCAGGGTGTTGGCCCCCGGCGCCCACAGGTTGTCGCCGTTCTCGCTGAAACAGGCGGCGAGATCGACGTGCAGCCAGCCCTGCCCCTCATTGGCGACGAAGCGGGAGAGGAAACCCGCCGCGTTGGAGGCACCACCCGGACCACCGCCCGGCACGGGCCGGCTGTTGGCGGTGTCGGCATAGTGGGACGGGCACTGCTGGCGATGCCAGGGTTCCAGCGGCAGCGGCCAGGCGGGTTCCTGTTCGGCATCCGCATAACCCATGGCGCGGCTCACCAGCCCCTTGTCCAGCCCGAACAAGGCATTGTAACGTCCCCCCAACGCCATCACCGCCGCCCCGGTCAGGGTCGCGGCGTCGATGACCAGCGGCGCGCCGGAATCCCCGGCCAGCTGCAGGCCGTCGGCCAGCACCAGCCGTCCCTCGGCGTCGGTGTTGACGATCTCCACCGTGGTGCCGTTCTTGTAGGTGAGGATGTCACCCAGCTTGTAGGCATGACCGGAAACCAGGTTCTCGGCGCAGCAGAGGATGAGCTTCACCCGCTTGTCGAGGCCGCGCAGAATGGCCAGCGCCAAGGCGCCGGTGACGATGGCGGCCCCGCCCATGTCGTGCTTCATGGTCAGCATGCCCTGGGAGGTCTTCATGGAGTAGCCGCCGGAATCGAAGGTGATGCCCTTGCCCACCAGCGCTGCCGCTACCGGGGCTTTGGGATCCCTGCTCGGGTTGAAGTCCAGCTCCAGCAGCACGGGCTCGCGCTCGCTGCCACGGCCGACCTGGTAGAGACCGACCCAGCCCGCCTGCTGCAAGGCTTCCCCCTTGAGAATGCGATGACTGATCCGGTCCGGCGCCAGCTCGGTGATGAAGGCGGCAGCTTCAACCGCCAGCTCCAGCGGCCCCAGCTGTTCCGGCGTGGCATTGGTCATCTCCCGCACCCAGCGCCCGCACAGCCAGCGCGCCTCCAGCTCCTCCCGATCCTCCTCGGATGACGTGGCCCACTGCAGCTCGACCTCCACCTTGGGGGTTTGCAGCCCTTGGGCAAAGGCCCACTGCTGCTCGCGCTCCCAGTGGCCGGCCAGCACCACCTGCTGGATCCCCTGACTGCACAGACGCCGTGCCGCCTGCTGGATATCCAGCAAGGGGCTGGCGGTCACCAGATGGATCACCATGCCGTCGGCGCGGTGGGAGAGCAGCGCCCCCTCGCCCCACTCGGGAGCGGCAAATTCTCGGCTCAACCAGATGTTCATGCACTCACCTCCTGCAGACAGCGGGTGACAGATAATACGCAGGCCGTGGCGCTGTTCGCCGATTGTCCAAAGCCTTCACCAAATGCTTGATTCAGCCAGACTCTCATTCACTCACCTCCTGCAACCAGCGAGCGATGGTACGCAGACCGTGGCCCTTGGCACCGGTCGCCCACAGGTCATTGCCCGATTTTTGATAGGAAGCGGCCAGATCCAGGTGCACCCAGCCCTTGCCTTCGTCACGCACGAAGCGCGACAGGAAGGCAGCTGCCGTGGTGGCACCGGCGGTGCCTTCGGCGGACGCCACATTGCCCAGCTCGGCAAAGGCGGAGGTGAGCTGACCCGCATGCCAGGGCTCCAGCGGCAGCGCCCAGGCCTGCTCGTTTTCGGCTTTGGCGGCTGCCAGCGCGCGGGCCTGCTCGGCCTCATCGAGGGCAAACACGGCGTTATAGTCGCGGCCCAGCGCGGTCTTGGCGGCGCCGGTCAGGGTAGCGGCGTCGAGGATGTAGGCAGCCCCGCTTTCGCTGGCGGCCAGCAGGCCGTCAGCCAGCACCAGGCGGCCTTCCGCGTCGGTGTTCTGGATCTCGACCGAGATGCCGTTGCGATAGGTGAGGATGTCGCCAAGCTTGAAGGCATGGCCGGAGACCAGGTTCTCGGCGCAGCAGAGGATGAGCTTCACCCGCTTGTTCAGGCCGCGGCTGATGGCCAGCGCCAGCGCGCCGGTCACCATGGCGGCGCCGCCCATGTCGGACTTCATCGGCAGCATGTTGTCGGAGGACTTCATGGAGTAGCCGCCGGAATCGAAGGTGATCCCCTTGCCCACCAGCGCCGCCAGCACGGGGGCATTGGCATCCCCGGTCGGGTTGTAGTCTAGCTCCAGCAGCACCGGCTCGCGCTCGCTGCCGCGGCCCACCGACCAGATCCCGATGTGACCGGCCTCCTGCAGCGCCTCCCCGGCGGTAATGCGGGCGGTCACCTTGTCACCGGCGAGACTGCGGATGAGCAGCAGGGCGGATTCCGCCAGGCTCATGGGGTAGATCTCCTGCGGGCAGCCGTTGGTCACCTCGCGCACCCAGCGGGTCGCTTTCAGCAAGGCAGCCAGTTCGGCAGCCTCCTGGTCGCTCTGCTCACCGAAATCGAGCTCGCGAACCCCCTTGGCGGCATAGAAGCCCTGGGCAAAGGCGTAGCGACGCTCCCCATTCCAGCCCTCACCCACCAGCTTGACGCGCTTGATGCCGCTCGACTCGAGTCGTCTGGCAGCACGCTGGATGGCGCGCAGCGCCTCCTTCTCCTGGCCGCTGCCCAGATGGAGATGGGCTTCGTCGCCGTTGAAACTGAGCAGGGCACCCTCGCCCCAGTGGGCGGCGGCAGCCTGGGAAGACAACCGTACGTTCATCATGTCAGCCATGTTCTCTTGCTTCCTTTTTATTGGCACTTTCATCAACGAATAGGGAAATCACGGGCACAAAAAAGGCCGCTCCCTCAAGGGTCACGGCCTTCACCATATCATTACTGCACCACGAGATGCTGCACGCGCAATTCACTCATGTGTAATTAAGGGGTCATCAGTGGCGCTCAGACGCCAGATTCAGGGTGTACTTGGGCAGTTCCACCACCAGATCCTCGTCCGCCAGTCTGGCCTGGCAGCTGAGACGGGATTCCGGCTCCAGCCCCCACGCCTTGTCCAGCATGTCGTCTTCCAGCTCGTCGCTCGGCTCGAGGGAGTCGAAGCCTTCCCGCACCACGCAGTGGCAGGTGGTGCAGGCGCAGGACTTCTCGCAGGCGTGCTCGATCTCGATGCCGTTGCGCAGCGCGATGTCCAGAATGGTTTCACCGGTCGCGCCTTCGAGGGCCGCGCCGTCCGGACAGAGCTCGGGATGGGGCAGAATAATCAGTTTTGGCATATTACACCTTGTTGACGTTTTGTCCGGTCAGCACCTTGCGGATGGAGGCATCCATCCGGCGGGCTGCAAATTCGCCACTGGCAGCGTCCGCCGCCTCGATGGCCTCTTTGATCTGGTTGGTGGTGCCCGTGCTGCGCATGGTCAGCAGATGGGCGATGGCGGCATCCAGCTCGGCCCGCTCGGCGGGGCTCAATAAAGCCTCGCCATCGGCGGCCAGGGCGGCGTTGAGACTCTCGACCACCCGGTCGGCCTCGACCTGCTGCTCCGCCAGCATGCGGGCGTCCATGTCCTGCTGGGCATTGGCGATGGAGGCGCTCAGCATGTTGAGGATGTCATCCTCGCCCAGTCCATAGGAGGGCTTGACCTGGATCTCGGCCTGCACGCCGGAGGATTTCTCCATGGCGCTGACCGACAGCAGACCGTCCGCATCCACCTGGAAGGTGACGCGAATGTGTGCCGCCCCTGCCGCCATGGGCGGAATGCCGGTCAGGGTGAAGCGGGCCAAGGATCGGCAATCGGCCACCAGCTCGCGCTCGCCCTGCACCACGTGGATCGCCATCGCGGTCTGGCCATCCTTGAAGGTGGTGAACTCCTGGGCGCGGGCCACCGGAATGGTGGTATTGCGCGGGATCACCTTCTCGGCAAGGCCGCCCATGGTCTCAAGACCCAGGGAGAGCGGAATGACGTCCAGCAGCAGCATTTCGGCGTCGGGCTTGTTGCCCACCAGGATGTCGGCCTGGATGGCAGCACCGATGGCCACCACCTTGTCGGGATCGATGCTGGTCAAGGGCGGACGCTGGAAGAACTCGCCCACCAGCTCGCGCACCAGCGGCACCCGGGTCGAACCACCGACCATCACCACTTCCAGCACCTCCTCCTGCTCGAGCCCCGCATCGCGCAGGGCGCGGCGGCAGGCCAACAGGGTACGCTTGACCAGCGGCTGGATCAGCTCGTCAAACTGGCTGCGGGTGATGGAGCCCTGCCAGCCGGCAAAGGTGCAGGGAACGGCGTCGGCGTCAGTCAGACCGTGTTTGACGGCGGCGGCCACATCCAGCAGCTCGCGCTGCAGACGGGCATCCAGCTCGCCAGTCAAACCGGCTTGCTCTTTCAACCAGTCTGCCAGCAGGTGATCGAAGTCATCGCCGCCGAGGGCCGAATCGCCACCGGTGGCCATCACCTCAAACACCCCGCGATGCAGGCGCAGGATGGAGATATCGAAGGTGCCGCCACCCAGGTCATAAACAGCGATCACCCCTTCCTGACCGGAGTCGAGGCCATAGGCGATGGCGGCGGCGGTCGGTTCGTTGAGCAGGCGCAGCACGTGCAGACCGGCCAGGCGGGCCGCATCCTTGGTGCCCTGGCGCTGGGCGTCATCGAAATAAGCGGGCACAGTGATGACCACGCCGTCGAGATCGCCACCGAGGGCGGCAGCGCCCCGCTCGGCCAGTTTCTTGAGGATCTCGGCCGAGACCTGAACCGGGTTGACCAGCCCTTGACGGGTCTGCAGCTGCGGCATGCCGTTGTCGGCTGCCACGAATTGATAGGGTTGCTGGCGGGTATCGATGTCGGCCAGCGCCTTGCCCATCATCCGCTTGGCGGAAACGATGGTGTTGTGCGGGTCGAGGGCGGCCTCGCGCTTGGCATCGACGCCGACCCGGATGGTGTCAGCCTGGTAATGCACGACGGAGGGCAGCAGATCACGCCCCTGCTCGTCGCAGAGGGTATCGGCCTGACCGCTGCGCACGGCGGCGACCAGCGAGTTGGTAGTGCCAAGATCGATGCCAACGGCACGTTTGTGCTGATGAGGTGCGGCGCTCTGGCCGGGCTCGGCGATTTGCAGTAATGCCATGGGTAATCAAACTTCCAGCGTTAAAGGATCAAGACTCGAACAGCGAGTCTTCGAATCGTTCCAGCTCCTCGAGGAGCTTGTCGACAAACTTGAGTTTGCGAACACAATCAGCCGCTCGCGGATCCTCGCCAGTAGCGAGAGCCTGGGTCAGCTGCTGCATCAACAACTGGTGATCATGCCTGATCTCCTGGCGAAAATCCTTGATGGCACGCTCAGGGTCCGTCTCCCCTTTCAGGTCAGCCAGCCGCTCACGCCACTCCAGTTGCTGCATCAGAAACGCGGTATCTTGCAACGTCTGTTGCTCGCCACGAAGTTCGGTGCCACGCAGGGAGAGCAGGTACTCGGCTCGGCGCAGGGGCGCCTTGAGGGTAGTGAAGGCATCGTTGATCTGGGCGGCACGTTGCACCGCAGCCAGCTGCTCCCGCTCGGGGGCGGTGGCAAAACGATCGGGATGAAACTGGATTTGCAACTGGCGGTAGGTCTCTGCCAGCTGACGGGTATCGAGCTCGAAGCCTTCAACCAGCCCAAACAGCTCGAAATAATTCATGCAGACCTCTTAGACACTGATGCTGCCCCCATGCCGCTCGCGCTCAGGTGGGCGAAGCGGCATGGTTGAACCGGCCGTGGCCGGCCAGTTCAACGGACAAGCGATCATGTGTTGCACACATCTTAGACACTGAAGCTTTCGCCGCAACCACACTCGCCCTTGGCGTTGGGGTTGTTGAACTGGAAGCCCTCGTTGAGGCCTTCCTTGACGAAATCCAGTTCGGTGCCATCCAGGTGGATCAGACTCTTGGCATCGACGATGATCTTGACCCCGTCCTGCTCGAATACCTGATCTTCATCTGCCAGCTCATCGACGAACTCGAGCACATAGGCAAGACCCGAGCAGCCGGTGGTCTTGACGCCGAGGCGCAGGCCGATGCCCTTGCCCCGGTTGGTCAGAAACGAGGAAACCCGTGCCGCTGCGGCATCTGTCATGGTAATGGCCATACTGCGCTCCTGACCTTAGAGACCTTTCTTCTGCTTGTAATCGGCGATGGCGGCCTTGATGGCATCCTCGGCCAGAATGGAGCAGTGGATCTTCACCGGTGGCAGTGCCAGCTCTTCGGCGATGTCGGTGTTCTTGATACCGGCCGCTTCATCCAGGGTCTTGCCCTTGACCCACTCGGTCACCAGGGAGCTGGAGGCGATGGCGGAACCACAACCGTAGGTCTTGAACTTGGCATCTTCGATGATGCCATCGTCGCTGATCTTCAGCTGCAGCTTCATCACGTCACCACAGGCCGGTGCACCGACCATGCCGGTAGCGATGCTGGGATCGTTCTTGTCGAAGCCGCCTACGTTACGGGGGTTCTCGTAGTGGTCGATTACTTTTTCACTGTAAGCCATATCTAACTCCTGCTAATTCCGTTGAACACCGATCCCGCGGATCAGTGATGAGCCCATTCGACCGTGTTCAGATCGACGCCGTCCTTGTACATCTCCCACAGGGGAGACATCTCGCGCAGACGACCGATGGAGTCACGGATAAGCTTGATTGCGTAATCAATCTCTTCCTCGGTGGTGAAGCGACCCATGCTGAAACGGATGGAGCTGTGCGCCAGCTCGTCGTTCAGGCCCAGTGCGCGCAGCACATAGGAGGGCTCCAGGCTGGCCGAGGTACAGGCAGAACCAGAAGAGACCGCCAGATCCTTCAGCGCCATGATGAGGGATTCCCCTTCCACATAGGCGAAGCTGACGTTGAGGTTGCCCGGCACCCGCTGTTCCAGGTCACCGTTGATGTAGACCTCTTCGATATCCTTGATGCCGTCCCACAGACGCTGACGCAGGGCCATGATGCGCTGACCTTCGCTCACCATCTCTTCCTTGGCGATGCGGAAGGCTTCGCCCATGCCGACGATCTGGTGAGTCGGCAGGGTGCCGGAACGCATGCCGCGCTCGTGGCCACCACCGTGCATCTGGGCTTCCAGGCGCACACGCGGCTTGCGACGCACGTAGAGGGCACCAATGCCTTTCGGGCCGTATACCTTGTGGGCAGACATGGAGAGCAGGTCAACCTTGAGCGCTTCCACGTCGACCGGGATCTTGCCCACACTTTGTACCGCATCCACGTGCAGCAGGATCTTGCGGGAGCGGCACAGCTCGCCGATGGCGGCGATGTTTTGCACCACGCCGATCTCGTTGTTGACGTGCATGATGCTGACCAGGATGGTGTCATCACGCAACGCGCCTTCGATCTGTTCCAGGGTGAACAGGCCATTGGGCATCGGCTCGAGGTAGGTTACCTCATAGCCTTCGCGCTCCAGCTGGCGACAGGTATCCAGTACCGCCTTGTGTTCGGTCTTGGAGGTAACGATGTGCTTGCCCTTGCCGGCGTAGAAATGGGCAACGCCCTTGATGGCGAGGTTGTTGGATTCAGTCGCACCGGAGGTGAAGACGATCTCGCGCGGGTCGGCACCGATCAGCTCTGCCACTTGATTACGGGCCAGATCGACCGCCTCTTCGGCTTGCCAGCCAAAGCGGTGGGAACGGGAAGCTGGATTGCCGAACAGGCCATCCATGGTGAGACACTGCATCATTTTTTCTGCGACACGCGGGTCCACCGGACAGGTTGCCGAATAATCAAGGTAAATAGGCAGTTTCATGTTTTTCTCCGTTACAGCCAGGGTCATACATCGACCAGCTGTGGAAAGCACGTTTGTTTATAGTTGGACTTTCAAGCTCACATCGCCGCGTTCTGCCCGGTCTACCAAGGACAACACGGTTTTCATTTGTTCATCTTGCTTGCCGGCAATCCGGCGCACATCGGCCTGATCAACCAGCTCGGCCAAGGTGATGTCCCCCAGGAAGCTGGAGATCCGCTCGCTCAGGTCACGCCACAGGGAGTGAGTGAGGCACTGGGTGCCGCCGTGGCAGCCGCCCTTGCCGAGGCACTTGGTGGCATCCACCGATTCGTCGACCGCGGTGATCACCTGACCGACCGAGATGGCATTCGGCGCCAGACCGAGGCGATAACCGCCGCCCGGACCACGTACGCTGCTCACCAGGCCATGCTTGCGCAGGCGGGCAAACAGCTGCTCCAGATAGGACAAGGAGATGCCCTGGCGCTCCGAAATATCAGCCAGGGGCACGGGCCCCTGCTCTGCATGCAACGCCACGTCGAGCATGGCAGTCACAGCGTAACGTCCTTTTGAGGTCAGTCTCATATGCCTTACCGTTTTGCGAACCAATCAATATGGGCATATGGTCACATACCCGACTAAATCAGTCAAGTATATGGTTGAGTAATCCAGTCGGGTTTAATCCTGCGGCCTCGGTTTTTGCACCGAGGTCAGAATGCCGCGCAGGATGTTGAGTTCCACCGCTTCCGGACGAGCCCGGTTGAACAGGCGGCGCAGCTTGCTCATGACCTGCCCCGGATGGTCATCGGCGATGAAGCCGGTCTTGAGCAGCGTCTGCTCCAGATGCTGGTAGAAGCCTTCCAGCTGCTCGGCGCTGGGATAATCCACCGCCATGTCGGTCTCGCCGACCTGTTCCCGCTGCAGCCAGTGCATCCGCACCTCATAGCAGAGGGTCTGCACCGCCATGGCCAGGTTGAGGGAGCTGTACTCCGGATTGGCCGGAATGGCCACGTGGTAGTGGCACTTTTGCAGTTCGTCGTTGGTCAGGCCGGTGCGTTCACGGCCAAATACCAGCGCCACCGGATGCTGCATCCCCTCGGTTACCAGCTTCTCGCCCGCTTCGCGAGGGTCCAGCATGGGCCAGCTCAGGGTACGGGAGCGGGCACTGGTACCGATGACCAGACCACAATCCGCAATGGCTTCATCCAGGGTCGACACGATACGGGCATTGGCCAGCAGATCGCTGGCACCGGCGGCCAGCGCATAGGCGTTGTCATCGGGCTGTGCTTGCGGATCAACCAGCACCATCTGGCTCAAGCCCATGGTCTTCATGGCGCGTGCCGCAGAGCCCATGTTGCCGGTGTGAGAAGTGTTTACCAACACGATACGAATCTGATCCAACATGCCCAGTCAATCTTCAGTCAAAAATGGCGCGCAATTGTAACATAGCCAATCGCTATTTTGGCACCGTAAATGGCGCGCCAATTCACAACAATGACGCCGTTTTGCAGAACAAAGCGGTATGAGACAGGTGCGCTGACTGGCTAGACTTGAAGGATGGGAAGGTGAAAAGTGGAGGCAACATGTGCCCACGCTGGCTTTATGAGAGGTTGCCCGTCTGCTATCTGCTGGTGGCGGTCGGCATCATCCTGCTCAGCCACTCCCCGCTGCTCTGGCTGGCGGGCACCTTGCTGTTTGTCGCCGGCGCCACCGTCTGGATGATGCGATCCAGCTATCGGCGCACCGATCTGGTCATCTTCCCGACCAAACGCTGGTTCCAGCCGGAGTGGCTCTACGAGGCCCAGCCGTTCATCTGGCTGGCGCTGGGTCTGCTGCTCTCGCGCCTTCCCAGCGCCAGCGCCCTGCTGGCACTGCTGCCCTGTCTGTGGGCCTGTCGCTGCCTGTGGGCCCGCAATCACTACCGCCACCATGCCGATGGGCTGGTCTCACAACTGAGGCGCAACCCCACCCGCCGGCGCAGAGTGCGCCTCTTGCGCTGATCCCGCCTTCGCCCGCTCGATGAAGGTGGCAAGATCCAGCAAGGGATAACGCACCAGGCTTGGCAAACCGTCCAGATCCAGGCTGTCCATCAGGTTTTTCACCTCCAGCCCCAGCTCGGTGTTCCCTTCAATCTTCAGCTTGCGCTGGAAGAAGAGAGAGTCGGGATCTTCCTTGCGCCCGGCGATCAGAATGAGGTCGTTGGTAGTGCCGCTGAAACAGACATCGGCCTGCTCGCAATGGCGAGCCACCACCAGCTTGCCATCCTGCTCGCTGATGAACCAGCAGAGCTCCAGATCCGAGACTTCGACCTTGAGCCACTTGCCCGCCAGGAATTCAAAGTCGCCATCTGCGATGGCCTCTTTGAACACGCTGGCCAGCAGGCGCTCCATCAGGTTCTGCTGCAAGGAAAATGGCACCAGTTTGAGAGGGTGGCGCAGAATGCGGGGAGCCTGTTCGACCAGGCGACGTTGCAGTTGTTGAAACACGATAAACTCCCAGTTTTTTGCGCATTCAAACACAGGGCCGCAGCCATGATCCTGTTGGAAATCAAACTTGTGCCCACTTACCTCAAGAAGGGTAAAGCCACACAAAGCTGCCTCAGGTCAAAAAGTGGAAGGACGCCGGTGAATACAATCGGGCCACTTTTGCATTTTTTGCCCTCTCGGAGCGTACCCGATGGAATTACTCTGTCCGGCAGGCAGTTTGCCGGCACTGAAAACAGCCGTGGATAACGGGGCCGATGCGGTCTATATCGGCTTCAAGGATGACACCAACGCCCGCCATTTCGCCGGGCTCAACTTCACCGACAGCAAGCTGGAGAAAGCAGTCGACTATGTGCACCAGCATGGCCGCAAACTGCACATCGCCATCAACACCTTCGCCCACCCGGGCTCCGATGCCCGCTGGCAGCAGGCGGTGGACAAGGGCGCCGCACTGGGTGCCGATGCCCTGATCATCGCCGACCTCGCCGTGCTCGACTATGCCAGCCGCCGCTACCCGGATCTGGAACTGCACGTCTCGGTGCAGGCCAGTGCCACCAACGCCGCCGCCATCCGTTTCTACCAACAGCACTTCAACGTCGGTCGGGTGGTGTTGCCGCGCGTCCTCTCCATGCATCAGGTGAGGCAGCTGGCCCGCGAGACCGACGTCGGCCTCGAGGTGTTCGCCTTCGGCAGCCTCTGCATCATGGCGGAGGGGCGCTGCTACCTCTCCTCCTACATGACCGGCGAGAGCCCCAATACCGTCGGCGCCTGCTCACCGGCCAAGTTCGTGCGCTGGGAGGAGACCCCGAGCGGCCTCGAGTCTCGCCTCAACGAGGTGCTGATAGACCGCTACGGCCCGGGGGAAAACGCCGGCTACCCGACCCTGTGCAAGGGCCGCTTCGAGGTCGATGGCCAGACCTACCACGCGCTGGAGGAGCCCACCAGCCTCAATACCCTCGGCCTGTTGCCCGAGCTGTTCCAGACCGGTATCCAGTCGGTCAAGATCGAGGGGCGCCAACGCAGCCCCGCCTACGTGGAGCAGGTCACCCGGGTCTGGCGCGCCGCCATCGACGCCTATCAGGCCAACCCGGAAGCCTATCAGGTCAAGGCCGAGTGGGATGCCCAGCTCGCCCGCGTCTCCGAGGGGAGCCAGACTACCCTCGGTGCCTATCATCGCCAGTGGCAATAAGGAGCCCTGTTCATGAAATTCTCTCTCGGCCCCCTGCTCTTCTACTGGCCCAAGGCCGACACCCAGGGCTTCTATCAGGCCGCCGCCGCCAGCCAGGCCGACATCGTCTATCTGGGGGAAACCGTCTGCAGCAAGCGCCGCGAACTGAAAGTGGATAACTGGATTGCCCTCGCCCATCAGGTAGCCGGCTCGGGCAAGCAGGCGGTGCTCTCCACGCTGGCGCTCATCTCCGCCCCCTCCGAGCTCAAGGAGGTCAAGCGGCTGGTCGACAACGGCGAGCTGATGATCGAGGCCAACGATCTGGGGGCAGTCCAGCTCGCCAGCGAAGCCGGGCTGCCGTTCGTCTGCGGCCCCGCCATCAACGCCTACAACGCCGATGTGCTGCGCATGCTGCTCAAACAGGGGATGCAGCGCTGGGTGATGCCGGTGGAGCTCTCACGGGACTGGCTGGTGCAGCTCAATCAGGATCTGGGCAGTGCCCGCCAGCAGATCGAGGTGGAGGTGTTCGCCTACGGCCACCTGCCGCTCGCCTACTCGGCACGCTGCTTCACCGCCCGCTCCCTCGACCGGCCCAAGGACAACTGCGAACTGGCCTGCATCGACTACCCCACCGGCCGGCTCGCCAGCAGCCGCGAGGGGCAGAAGGTGTTCAACCTCAACGGCATCCAGACCCAATCCGGTTACTGCTACAACCTGGGCAACGATCTGGCCGGGATGGAGGGGCTGGTGGATGTGGTGCGCCTCTCCCCCGAGGGGCTGGACACCCTGACGATGCTGGAGCGCTTCAAGGCCAACCAGCAGGGCCAGGCTCCCCTGCCCCTGCAGCAGGAGCGCGACTGCAACGGCTACTGGCGCCAGATCCCCGGCATGATGCTGGCGCAGTGAGCCGGCTGTGTACCCTCTGACGGGGGTGACTCCCCCCCTCGCATCTGACACCCGGACAGCAAAAAGGCCTCGCAGTGAGGCCTTTTCTACATCATTCAAACCGGCAACAGGGCAAGCTCAGGATGCCTGCTTGCTGCTCTTGCCCTGGGCACTCTGGGCACCGGGCGGCAGGGGTTTGCGCGCCATCAGCTCCAGCTCCAGCAGGGCATATCTGTGCTCGATGAAGTCATACACGTTGTTGGCGAGCGCCAGCTTGAAGTAGCTGATGGCTTCCTTGCGGTTGCCCTTGGCCAGTTCAAACTTGCCGAGGTAGAAGTAGGTTTCGCACAGGCGCTCGGCGAGCTCCCGGTTGTCCTTCACCCCTTTCACCACATTGCCCATCAACTGGGTGGCATTGAGTTCGCCGGTATAGAGGCGCACCAGATCCCAGTTCCAGGCATCGTCATCGTACTTGTTGAGCCGCTCGCGCATCCGGCTCATGGCGGCCGGTGCATTGAGCTTCTGTTCGGCCAGATAGAGCCAGATCACCCGATAGGGATCTTCCGGCTGCGCCTCGTAGAAGCGCTTCATATCGGCCGCGGCCAGCTCGGGACGATTGCCGTAATAGAGCGCAATGCCACGGTTCAGGTAGGCATAGTCATAATCGGGAGCCAGCTCGAGGGCGGAATCAAATGCCTCGTAGGCCTCGTCATAATTCTGCTGCTGCACCAAGTAGACGCCGATGAAGTTGTAGGCTTCGGCGAAATCCGGCTTCTCCCGCAAGGCGCGGTTGAAATCCAGCCGCGCCAGGGAGCGCAAGCCTACCCGGTCAAACACGACAGCACGCTCATAAAACAGTTCAGCCCGTTGCTCCGTGGTCAATTCCATCTCACTGAGCATCTGCCCGAGTCGCGCCAACGCCAACTCGCTCTGGTAAGAGACCTGCAGGGGGGTCGCCAATACCAGTGAAGCGGGTTGCGGCTTGGGAACTTGAGGCGCTTCAACCTGACTGCTACTGCTGCAACCCCACATGGGGAGCAGCAACAGGATACCAAGGAGGTATCCAATCCCTTTCCTGACGTTCAATGAACACTCCGACGCTTACGCTTGACCCGGCATATGGTAAAGGTCAGCCGACACTTTGTCATGTGGCTGAGCCTCTCTCCCTCAAATAAATCAGGATTCGACAGGGTATCCGGCATCACACCAGCCCCGAAAGCCACCATCGACGCTGACCACCCGGCCGTAGCCCATCTTCTGCAGGTTCTCCGCCACCAGAATGGAGCGAAATCCCCCACCACAATAGAGGTAGAGCTCGGTGTCGGGATCCGGATAACGGGTCTCGATGTCCCGCTCGATCACCCCGCGACCGAGGTAGGTCGCCCCCGGCAGATGGCCTCTGGCCCACTCGCTCTCTTCCCGCACGTCGACCAGGTGAAAGGTGCGCCCCTCATCCTGCCAACGTTTGATCTGGTGCACGTCGGTCTCCTGTACATGGGGACGAATGGCCTCTACCAGTGCCAGAAAACGGGGATTGTGTTGCATGGCTTGCTCCTTGCCTGTTGGCCAACAGCCGTGGGTGAAACCGTCATAATGACTCACCCGGACGATAAGAGAAAGGGCGCCTCGCGGCGCCCTTGTCATTTACGGCAGGATCTCTTGCTGATCCGCGCCCTCTTTTTCCACCTGGGTCGGCAGCATGTGCTCCCGCTTGACCCCGAAGAACATGGCGAACGAGCTCGCCACATAGATGGAGGAGTAGGTACCGAAGGCGACACCGATCACCATCGCCACCGAGAAACCGTGGATCAGCGGACCGCCCTTGAGCAGCAGTGCCAGCACCACCACGAAGGTCAACCCCGAGGTGATGATGGTCCGGCTCAGGGTCTCGGTCATGGAGAGATCCAGGATGTACTCGGTATCCCCCTTGCGCACCTTGCGAAAGTTCTCCCGCAACCGGTCGAACACTACGATGGTGTCGTTCAGGGAGTAACCCACCAGGGTCATCAATGCCGCCAGCACGGTCAGGTCGAACTCGTACTGGAAGTAGGCAAAGACGCCGAGGGTGATCACCACGTCGTGCACCAGGGAGAGAATGCCCCCCATGGCCAGACGCCATTCGAAGCGCACCGCCACGTAGATCAGGATACAGAGGATGGAGGCCAGCATGGCCAGCGCACCGTCGGTCGCCAGCTCGTCACCCACCGAAGGGCCGACGAACTCGACGCGCTTGAGCACGGCCGCAGGATCGATCAGCTTGGCCGCCGCCAGTACCTCGTTGCCCTGCTGCTCCACCTTGACCCCCTCTTTCGGGGTCAGGCGGAACAGTACGTCACGGCTGGAGCCGAAGTGTTGCAGGGTCGCCCCTTCAATCTTCTGCTCGTCCAGCACCTGGTGCACCTTGTCCAGGCTCACCGACTGCTGGAAACCCACCTCGATGGTGGTACCACCGGTGAAGTCCAGCCCCCAGTTCAGGCCCCGATCGAACAGGAAGAACAGGGAGATCACCATCAGCAGGGTAGAGAAGACCACTCCCGGCCTGGCATAGCGCATGAAGGGAATGGGCTTTTCAAAATGTAGAATCTGAAACATGTCTCTTCCTTAGATCGGCAGCTTGTCGAGGCGCCGTCCACCCCAGGCCAGGTTGATGATGGCGCGGGAGACCGTGATGGCGGTAAACATGGAAGCACTCAGACCAATCCCCAGCGTCAGGGCGAAGCCCTTGATGGCGCCGGTACCGATACCGAACAGGATCACACAGGTGATGAGCGAGGTGACGTTGGAGTCGGCGATGGTCGAGAATGCCCGATCAAAGCCCAGATGGATGGCCTGCTGCACCCCACGACCGTTGCGGATCTCTTCACGAATACGCTCGTAGATCAGCACGTTGGCATCCACCGCCATACCCAGCGTCAAGACGATACCGGCGATGCCCGGCAGGGTCATGGTGGCCCCCGGGATCATCGACATGATACCGACGATCAGCACCAGGTTCATGGTGAGGGCGATGTTGGCCACCCAACCGAACGCACGGTAGTAGATCCCCATGAACAGCACGATCACCAGCATGGCCCAGCCGATGGCTTCCATACCGCTGTCGATGTTCTGCTGACCCAGGCTCGGGCCTATGGTGCGCTCTTCCACGATCTGGATCGGGGCGATCAGCGCACCGGCACGCAGCAGCAGCGCCAGGTTATGGGCTTCGTTGGCGTTGTCGATGCCGGTGATGCGGAACTGGCTGCCAAGGCGCGACTGGATGGTGGCGACGTTGATCACCTCCTCCTGCTTGCGGAACTTGCGCTTGCCGTCCGGACCCGGCTGACCGACCGGCTTGTATTCGATGAACACGGTCGCCATGCCCTTACCAACGTTGTCCTTGGTAAAGTTGGCCATCTTGTTGCCACCCTGGCCATCAAGCTTGATGTTGACCTGGGGACGGCTGTATTCGTCGAAACCGGACTGGGCACCCACGATGTGGTCACCGGTCAGGATGATGCGTTTTTGCAGCACCACCGGACGTCCGTTGCGATCGTTGTAGACCTTGGAGCTCGGCGGCACCCGACCGTCGGCCGCGGCCTGGATGTCGGCGGTCTCATCGACCATGTGGAATTCCAGGGTCGCGGTGGCGCCCAGGATCTCCTTGGCACGGGCGGTGTCCTGAATACCGGGCAGTTCCACCACGATGCGCTCGGCACCCTGCTGTTGTACCAGCGGCTCGGCCACGCCCAGCTCGTTCACCCGGTTGCGGATGATGGTGATGTTCTGCTCGAGGGCGTACTTCTTCACTTCCTTGATCTTGGCTTCACTCAGACCGGCCAGCAGGACGAACTCGTCCCCCTTCTGCTCGGTGGTGAAGGTGAGATCCGGGTTCTGACGACGCAGGTGAGAGATGGCCTTGGCCTGATCGGCCTCGTCACGGAACAGCACCTGTACCTGATCACCGGCCCGGCGCACGCCGGAATAACGGATCTTCTGGGTACGCAGCTCGGAACGGAAATCCTGCACCATCTGCTCTTGCTGCTTGGTCAGCGCCTCGGCCATGTCCACTTCCATCAGGAAGTGCACACCGCCGCGCAGGTCCAGACCCAGCTTGAGCGGGTTGGCGCCGATGGCTTCGAGCCAGGCAGGCGTGGAAGGGGCCAGGTTGAGAGCGGTAATGAAGTTGTCGCCCAGCTTGTTGGCGACGATGTCGCGCGCCTTGAGCTGCTCTTCGGTATTTTTGAAACGAACCAGGATGAAGCCGTGCTCGAACGCCGCATGCTTGACCGGGATCTGAGCCGCATCGAGCGTCTCTTTCACCAGGTCAAGGGTGTCCAGCTTGACTTCGGCCCCCCGGCTGGCAGAGATCTGCAAGGCCGGGTCTTCGCCGTAAAGATTGGGGGCTGCATATAGAAAACCGATGGCGATCACCACGACCACCATCAGGTATTTCCACAGCGGATAGCGATTTAACACGCTGTGCTCCTCGGGAGATTAGAGGGACTGGATAGAACCCTTGGGCAGAACGGCAGAGACGAAGTCACGTTTGATGGTGACCTGGGTCTGATCGTTCAGGGCCAGCACGAGGTATTCGCTGTCGGCGGATACTTTGGCGATCTTGCCAACCAGGCCACCGGAAGTGAGTACTTCGTCACCCTTGGAGAGGGAGCTCATCAGGTTGCGGTGATCTTTGGCGCGCTTGGCCTGGGGGCGATAGATCATGAAGTAGAAGATGAGGCCGAATACGGCCAGCATGATGATCATTTCCATGCCACCACCCTGTGCACCCGGAACTGCGCCTTCTGCATACGCCTTGGAGATAATGCTCATTTAACAACCTCTTATTGATGTAGATTTGAAAACTAGCTTATATATCGTTGTTATTTCACGTCATTTTCAGCTAACGGAGGCACGGGCTTCCCTTGCCGACGGTAAAACTCAGTTACAAAGTCGTCTAATTTACCCTGCTCGATCGCGTCCCGCAAACCCTGCATCACGCGCTGGTAATAACGCAGGTTGTGAATGGTGTTCAGACGGGCACCGAGGATCTCGTTGCACTTGTCCAGATGGTACAAGTAACTGCGGGTGTAGTTCTTGCAGGTGTAGCAATCGCAGTCGGCATCCAGGGTGCTGGTGTCCTCGCGATACTTGGCGTTGCGGATCTTGACCACCCCGTCGGTGGTGAACAGGTGGCCGTTGCGGGCGTTGCGGGTCGGCATCACGCAGTCGAACATGTCGATGCCGCGGCGCACCCCTTCCACCAGATCTTCCGGCTTGCCTACGCCCATCAGGTAGCGCGGCTTGTCGGCCGGGATTTTCGGGCAGACGTGCTCGAGGATGCGATGCATGTCCTCTTTCGGCTCACCTACCGCCAGACCACCGACCGCGTAGCCGTCGAAGCCGATCTCCAAGAGACCTTCCAGCGACACATCCCGCAGATCTTCGTACACGGAACCCTGGATGATGCCGAACAGGGCGTTCTTGTTGCCGAGCGCATCGAACTTGTCGCGCGAACGCTTGCCCCAACGCAGGGACATCTCCATGGACTTGCGCGCCTCTTCGTAAGTGGCCGGGTACGGCGTGCACTCGTCGAAGATCATCACGATGTCGGAACCCAGATCGTACTGGATCTCCATGGATTTCTCGGGGTCGAGGAAGATCTTCTCGCCGTTGATGGGGTGACGGAAGTGCACGCCCGCTTCGGTGATCTTGCGGATGTGTCCCAAGCTGAACACCTGGAAACCGCCGGAGTCGGTCAGGATCGGGCCCTGCCAGTTCATGAAGTCATGCAGATCGCCGTGGGCGCGCATCACTTCCTGCCCCGGCCGCAGCCAGAGGTGGAAGGTGTTGCCGAGCAGGATCTGGGCACCGGTCTCACGCACCTCTTCCGGGGTCATCCCCTTGACGGTGCCGTAGGTGCCGACCGGCATAAAGGCCGGGGTCTGCACGGTGCCGCGCTCGAATACCAGCTGGCCGCGACGGGCACGGCCGTCAGTGGTTTTCAGTTCAAATTTCATTGCTACCTCGTTGCGTCAGAGAAACAGTCTGACAGTAGGGGGCCCGAGGGCCCGGTATAAAGGACACGGCTTATGCCAGCGCCCGGCGACGGGTGACGAACATGGCGTCCCCGTAGCTGAAGAAACGGTACTGCTCGGCCACGGCCGCCTGGTAGGCCGCCATCACGTTGTCGTAGCCGGCAAAGGCGCTGACCAGCATGATCAGGGTCGACTCCGGCAGATGGAAGTTGGTGACCATGGCATCGACCACCTGGAACGGGTAACCGGGGAAGATGAAGATGTCGGTGTCGCTGAAGAACGGCGCCAGCGGCTTGCCCTGAGCCAGGGTCACCTTGGCCGCGCTCTCGAGCGATCGCACCGAGGTGGTTCCCACAGCAATCACCCGGCCACCGCGGGCGCGCGTTGCGGCAATGGCGTCCACCACCTCCTGCGGCACCTCGGCATACTCCGAGTGCATGTGGTGATCTTCAATCTTCTCCACCCGCACCGGCTGGAAGGTGCCCGCCCCGACGTGCAGGGTGACGAACGCCGTTTCCACCCCCTTGGCACGAATTTTCTCGAGCAAGGGCTCGTCGAAGTGCAGGCCGGCTGTCGGCGCCGCCACGGCGCCCGGCTTCTGGTTGTAGACGGTCTGGTAGCGCTCCTTGTCGGCATCCTCGTCGGGACGGTCGATGTAAGGGGGCAGCGGCATGTGGCCGATGGCTTCCAGGATCTCCAGCACCGGACGGGGGTCGAGGAAGTGGATCTCGAACAGGGCATCGTGACGGGCACGCATCTCGGCTTCGACTTTCTCGCCGTCGGCCCCGCCATCCAGAATGAGCCGGGTACCGGGCTTGGGCGATTTGGAAGAGCGCACATGGGCCAGCACGCTGTGCTCGTCCAGCATCCGCTCCACCAGCACCTCCAGCTTGCCGCCGCTGGCCTTCTGGCCAAACATGCGCGCCGGAATGACACGGGTGTTGTTGAATACCAGCAGATCGCCGGGGTTGAGCTGGTCCAGCACATCCACAAATTGACCGTGGCGCAGTGCGCCAGTTTGACCATCGAGCTGCAACAGACGACTGGCGGTACGTTCCGTCATGGGATAGCGGGCAATCAGCTCGTCTGGCAGATCAAAATGAAAATCGGATACTTGCATCTTTCACCTCGGGGGGAATCGGCGGCTAGTCTAGTTATCCCCTTCTTCCAAGGCAACCCAAAAGACCAAAAACCCAAGGGAGACAAGGGATAGCGAGCAATTATGTGAAGCAGGGCCAGTTAAAAAACCTTTAAGGTTTTGTATTGACCCTGATCATGTTTTGCCGAGGGGGGCTGGGCTAGGGTGAAAGCAGATACACAAGGAGGCCCACCATGATGACCCTATCCGAGATCATGACTGAACACCCCTTCACCCTGGGTCCGGAAAACAGCGTCAAACAGGCGATGGATCTGATGCAGCAGGAGCGGATCCGCCACATCCCCATCGTTGACGAACAGCATCATCTGCTGGGCCTGGTCACCCTCTCCGACATCCTGGCCACCCGCGAATCCAAGCTGCTGCTGATCAATCCGGAGCGGGAGGCGGAGTTCACCGACAGCGTGCAGCTCGACGAGATCATGACCCGCCAGGTGGCCAGCGTGGATCCCCACGCCGGCATCAAGGAGGCGGCGCTCTACCTGCAACGACACAGATACGGCTGCCTGCCGGTACTCAAAGGGCGCAAGTTGATCGGCATCGTCACCGAGTCGGACTTCATTGCCGTCGCCATCAACCTGCTGGAACTGATGGAGGAGCAGGAGCCGCCTGGCGACTTTTGATCTCAATTTCATGTAATAAAATTACAATAAAAGCGTTTTCAGCGTACTTGATCGGCAATAAAGCTGAAACCCTTTCATTTTGATTGAAAAATTACACCACAACCTTGCTTTGTGATCTGCATCACACTATCATGACCGTCATGCAATAGTTGCCGAGCGGAAGACGAGGGATTGTGCACCCGTCCTCTTCCTCTCATATGTCTGCAAGTTTGCACACCCCGTAGTTAGTCTTTGCTGTAAAGCTTTTGTTTATATAGCCATTCCTTGTTTGATGACCCGGCCTTGTCCTTGCGACGACGCCGGGATTTTTTTATCTGCGCGTTTCCCCTCCCCTCGCCCCGTGCGTGCCGGCGCCTGCACATCGCAAGGCGGCAACCCCCACTTCTCTGCGGTTGGCAGACTGCCACCCGCCCCTTGAAAAACCGAAGCCGCGCACAGATGTTGAATCTCGACAAGGAGTTATCCCGGCATGCCGGCGATATTCATGTTAGGTACAGCAGCCATGGTTTATCTAATAAGTAGATTTAAGTGATTCAAAATTGCGGCTTTGATCGATTAGGAAAAGTCCCTATGATGAATCCATCGAAAGTTAAACGCCTCGTCCGGCACGACTCTTCAAATCCAGACGGGCATATGTACATCACCAAGGAGCAAATACATGTCTACCTACATCAACACTGAAATCAAGCCGTTCAACGCCACCGCCTATCACAATGGCAAATTCGTTCAGGTGTCTGACGCTGACCTGAAAGGCAAGTGGTCCGTGGTGTTCTTCTACCCGGCTGACTTCACCTTCGTCTGCCCGACCGAGCTGGGCGACCTGGCCGACAACTACGCCGAATTCCAGAAGCTGGGCGTCGAGATCTACTCCGTCTCCACCGACACCCACTTCACCCACAAGGCCTGGCACGACACTTCTGACACCATTCAGAAGATCCAGTACCCGATGATCGGCGACCCGACCGGCACCATCACCCGCAACTTCGGCGTAATGATCGAAGAAGCCGGTCTGGCTGACCGCGGCACCTTCGTCATCGACCCGCAAGGCATCATCCAGATCGTTGAAATCAACGCCGGCGGCATCGGCCGTGACGCCCTGGAGCTGCTGCGCAAGGTCAAGGCTGCCCAGTACGTTGCCGCTCACCCGGGTGAAGTGTGCCCGGCCAAGTGGAAAGAAGGCGACGCCACCCTGGCCCCGTCCCTGGATCTGGTAGGCAAAATCTAAGCCTCCCCGCTCTGAAGACCGGCCCGTTCAAGGGCCGGTCTGCTTTCTGGCCTGACAAAACGCCGACCCGCAATCAAAAGAAGGAATTCGAAGATGTTGGATACCAACCTCAAACAACAGCTGAACACCTATCTGCAGTACATCGTCAATCCCATCGAGATCAGCGTGTCCGGCAACGACAGCGACAAATCCGCCGAACTGCTGGCCTTGGCCACAGAGATCAGCGAGATGTCCCCCAAGATTACCCAGACCTCTGGCACCAATGCCCGCAAACCTTCCATGAGCGTCGCGCCGAAGGGCCAGGCCCCGCGCGTTCATTTTGCCGGCATCCCCATGGGTCATGAATTTACCTCGCTGGTCCTTGCCCTGCTGCAAAGCGGCGGTCACCCCTCCAAGGCCGATGCGGCCGTGCAGGAGCAGATCCGCAACCTCAAGGGCGAGTTCCACTTCGAGACTTACATTTCGCTCTCCTGCCACAACTGCCCGGACGTGGTACAGGCCCTCAACCTGATGGCGACCCTGAACCCCGGCATCACCCACACCATGATCGACGGTGCCCTGTTCCAGGACGAGGTCAACGAGCGTCAGATCATGGCGGTACCGAACGTCTACCTGAACGGTCAGCCGTTCAGCCAGGGCCGTATCTCGCTGGAAGAGATCGTCGCCAAGCTCGACACCGGCGCCGCCGAACGCAAAGCGCAAGAGCTGAGCGCAAAAGCGCCTTACGACGTGCTGGTCGTCGGTGGTGGCCCGGCTGGCGCCGCCGCCGCCATCTATGCCGCTCGCAAAGGCATTCGCACCGCCATCGTCGCCGAGCGTTTCGGTGGCCAGGTGATGGACACCGTCGGCATCGAGAACTTCATCTCCGTGCCCTACACCGAAGGCCCCAAGCTGGCCGCGAGCCTGGAGCAGCACGTCAAGCAGTATGGCGTGGAAGTGATCACCGAGCAGCGCGCCGCCGCCATCAGCAAGGATGGCTACGTCAACGTGGATCTTGCCTCTGGCGCTACCCTCAAGAGCCGCGCCGTGATCCTGGCGACCGGTGCCCGCTGGCGCGACCTGAACGTGCCGGGCGAGCTCGAGTACCGCACCAAGGGCGTGGCCTACTGCCCGCACTGTGACGGCCCCTTCTTCAAGGGCAAGCGGGTTGCGGTGATCGGGGGCGGCAACTCCGGCATCGAGGCAGCCATCGATCTGGCCGGTATTGTCGAACACGTCACCGTGGTGGAGTTTGCCGATACTCTGCGCGCCGACGAGGTATTGCAGAAGAAGGCCCGCTCCATGGGCAACATCGACATCATCATGAGCGCCCGCACCACCGAAGTGATCGGTGATGGCAGCAAGGTGGTAGGCATGGATTACGAAGATCGCACCACCGGCGAGATCAAGCATCTGGCGGTGGCGGGTATCTTCGTCCAGATCGGTCTGGTGCCGAACACCGAGTTCCTGAAAGGGAGCGAAGTGGCCCTGACCCGCTTTGGCGAGATCGAGATCGACACCAAGGGCGCCACCTCCCTGCCCGGCGTCTACGCCGCAGGGGACGCTACCACGGTGCCGTTCAAGCAGATCATCATCTCCATGGGCGCCGGGGCGACCGCCGCACTGGGGGCGTTTGATTACCTCATTCGCAATCCGGCGCCGGAAGCGACCAAAGTTGACGCCGTCACCGCCTGACAACGACCAGATGGACAAAAAGCCGACTCACAGAGTCGGCTTTTTTTGTTTCTACACACCCGCGACTCAGCCAGCCTTCGTCTGCTGGCCCTCATCCGATCCGGGGGTGGCATAGCTGGCGGGTACCGCCTCCCCAGCCAGATCCGTTCTCGGCTCCAGCTCCGCCGTCATGGGGGTATTGGGCGGCACCGGGATGAACACCTGATGATCGGCCAGCGGAATGGGGGCCCGCTGCCGCTTGCGCCAGCCAAGATACCCTGTCAGCAGCAGGCCACAGAGGGCGAAGTAGACGAACAGCCCCTCTGGCCCGAACTGCGCCATGACAAAAGGCGCCAGCAGCGGCCCGGTCATGGCCCCCAGGCTGTAGGCGAGCAGCAATCCCTGATTGGCCCCCAGCACCTGATCCGGACGCAGCTCGTCGCAGGCGTGGCTGAGGCTCAAGGGGTAGATAGAGAACGCCATGCCGCCCAGCAGGAACACCAGGCCCCCCATCAGCGGCTCGCGCCAGCCGGCGGGCAACAGCACCATCAACAGGGCCAGCAGCGCCAGCACGGCACCGAGCAGCAGGATCACCAGCCGCCTGTCGTAGCGATCGGAGAGGCGACCGATGGGGTACTGCAGGCACATGCCCCCCAGGATCACCAACGCCATCATGTCCGCCACCTTGGAGAGCGACGAACCGCTGTCGGTAAAATAGAGCGGCAGCAGGCCGTAGATGGCCCCGAGGATGAGGCCGGAGGTAAAGCTGCTGCCCATCCCCGCCGGGGTGAGCCGCACCAGCTCCAGCACGCCGACCGGCTGGGGGGCTACCATGGCCGGGGTCGCTACCCGGGAAATCGCCAGCGGGATCACCGACAGGGTCGCCGCCATGGCGCACAGGGCGAACGGGGTCAGCACCATGGGATCCACCCACTTGAGCAGTAGTTGCCCCATGGCCAGGGAGCCGTAGAGCAGGATCATGTAGAGGGACATCAGCCGGCCCCGGTTGGCCGGCGTGCTGGAGACCAGCATCCAGGACTCCAGCACCACGAACAGGCCGCCGGTGGCAAAGCCCCCCACCAGCCGCAGCGCCGCCCAGCTGAGCGGCTCCACCACCATGCCGTGCAGCAGAAACAGAAAGCAGAGCAGGGAGGCGTAGGCCGCATAAGCCCGGATGTGACCGACCCGGATGATGAGGCGGGCATTGACGAAGGCCCCCAGCACCAGCCCGCCGAAGTAGGCGGCCGATACCAGGCCGATGGCCTGGGCCGATACCTGCTCGGCAGACAGGCGCACCGTCAGCAGGGTGTTGAACATGCCGTGGCCCAGAATGAAGATCACCAGACTGGTCAGGGGTGAGAGGAACCTTGCGAGTATCATGGGGTCTCCCTGATTGGCTCAATCGTGAGCAAAACAACCATGGTACCGTCAGCTTCCCGCCCACTTCAACCCGAGCGCCCCGCCAGGGCGCGGACTGCGGGCTATGCTTGCTGGGTATCCCATGATGGAGCGTCCCATCATGGTCATCACAGTGGAGACAGCCGACATGAAACCAGCCCTGCTTTTGGCCAGCCTGCTCTTTACCGGCAGCGCCCTCGCCTTTCACTGCCCCGCCGACATGAAGAAGATCGATGATGCCCTCGCCGCCAAACCCGCCCTCAGCGCCGACAAGCTGGCCGAGGTGAAGAAGCTGCGCGCCGAGGGAGAAGTCCTGCACAAGGCAGGCAAGCATCAGGAGTCCGTCGATACCCTGGCCAAGGCGATGGCCATGCTGGGGTTGAACAAGAGTTAGCGCAGGCACCACAGCCCACGGCTGCAAACAGGATCAGCCATGCCCTTGCGGGCCCTCGCCAGCGGTGGCAAGGGCCCGCTGTTTATCTGGGCCCCTTGCTACCCCCGACTGCTACACCCGGCCGCTGTAGAGCAGGGTGTCGTAGTTGAAGGCAATCACGCCATCGACCGCATGGCGGGCAAATTCCCGGGCGATCAGCGCCGTCAGCTCGGCATGGGCTTGCGAGCCGGCCACCGGGGCATAGGAAGAGGAGTTGAGCCGCCCCAGCACGCCGTCAAGATCGAACAGCTGGCGGTTGGCGAAACGATCGAGCCGGTACTCCCCCTCGAAGAAGGCCTGAAAGTCCCCTTCGCCCAGATTGCGATGATTGACCTCCTCATAATCCCCCGAATAAGTGCGCAACCCCGCTTCATAAGCCTTCAGAAATGGGGTGTCGGTCAACCGGTCGTTTCAGATGAGGGCGACCCGGCCACCGGGTCTGAGCAGCCGCCGGCACTCCTGCTTGAAGGCGGCGCGATCAAACCAGTGAAACGCCTGCGCCACCGTCACCAGATCCACCGACCCGTCCGCCAGACCGGTGGCTTCGGCACTGCCATCCTGCCACTCGATATTGGCCACTGTCTGCAGCTGGTGCCGGGCCGCCCCGCGTATCTCCGCATTTGGCTCGACCGCCCAGACCCGCACCCCCCGGGGAGCCAGCAGTGCGGTCAGGATGCCGGTACCGGCCCCGATATCGGCCACCCGGGCAGCCGGCTCCATGGCCAACTCGCTGGCCAGAAAATCGAGCATGGCGGCAGGATAACCCGGCCGATATTTCACATAAGCCTCGACCCGGGTCGAGAATCGCTGGGTACTGTCCATTGCCACTCCTTGTGCTGGATCTGTGCGGGATCAGGGCCGAGTCAATCGCCCCCTCATCCTGCCCCGAGTGCAACCGGCAAGGCAATGGCCCTGTCATGGCGATCCAACATCATCGCCACACACCTGAGTGCCGGGTCAGCCGATGCGCCGGCCTTGCGCATCCACCACCTGCTCCCCATCTTCCTTGCTGAAGGCTCCTTGCTGGGGGCTCGGCAGAATATCCAGCACCACTTCTGACGGGCGGCACAGCTTGGTGCCAAGCGGAGTCACCACGATGGGCCGGTTGATCAGAATGGGGTGCGCCAGCATGGCATCGACCAGTTCATCGTCGCTGAACTTGTTCTCGGCCAGTCCCAACGCCTCATAGGGGGGCACGTTCTGGCGCAGCAGGTCGCGAACCGGTATTCCCATGGCCGCAATCAGGGCAACCAGCGTCTCGCGGCTAGGCGGCGTCTCCAGATAGTGGATAACGGTCGGTTCAACACCTGAGTTGCGGATAAGCTCCAGCGTATTGCGGGAAGTGCCGCAGGCCGGGTTGTGGTAGATGGTGATTTGAGCGTCATTCATGATGGGTTCTCTGGGTTGGTATAAGAGCGCTTCATGCGCAGGGCGACATTGACCAGGGCGATCAGTACGGGCACCTCCACCAACGGGCCGATCACCCCGGCAAAGGCCTGATCCGAGCTCAGCCCGAACACCGCGATGGCGACGGCGATGGCCAGCTCGAAGTTGTTGCCAGTGGCGGTAAAGGCGATGGAGGCATTCTTGTCATAGGGGATGCCCAGTTTCTTGCCAACCAGGAAGCTGGTGAAGAACATCAGCACGAAGTAGACCACCAAGGGTACAGCAACCCGCAGCACATCCATGGGCAGTTCGACGATCATCTCCCCCTTGAGGCTGAACATCAGCACGATAGTGAGCAGCAGCGCGATCAGCGTGATGGGGGAAATTGCCGGAATAAAACGCTCGGTGTACCACTTCTCCCCTTTCGCCTTGACCAGATAGTGACGGCTCAGGAAGCCTGCCAGAAAGGGAATGCCCAGATAGATCAGCACGCTTTGCGCGATATCCAGCATGGTGATGTCCACCGCAAAGCCCTGCAGGCCAAACAGCGGCGGCAGCACGGTAATGAACAACCAGGCCATCAGGCTGTAGGTGAGGATCTGGAACGCACTGTTGAGCGCCACCAGGCCGGCGCCGTACTCCTTGCTGCCGCCGCCGAGATCGTTCCACACCAGCACCATGGCGATGCAGCGCGCCAGACCGATCAGGATGAGCCCCACCATATAGCCCGGCTGATCGTGCAAAAACACCAGCGCGATGACGAACATCAAGATGGGGCCCACCAGCCAGTTCATCACCAGCGAGAGGGTGATGGCGCGGCGATCCCGGGTCATGGCCCCCATGGTGGCGTAATTCACCTTGGCCAGCGGTGGATACATCATCAGGATGAGGCCAATGGCCAGGGGCACATTGGTGGTGCCGACCGACATCGCCTCGTTCCACTGGGCAACTTGAGGGAACAGATAGCCAATCCCGACCCCGATGGCCATGGCGACAAAGATCCAGAGGGTCAGATTGCGGTCTAGAAAACGCATTTTTTTGCTGACGGGCAGATCGCAGCAGGCATTGGTACTCATGAAAGACTCCCAGAAGGGTAACAAATGGCGGGCAGACAGTGCCCTTACTCTTTATCACAACAGGCAGGCGCACAGAGGGACTCGACACCTCCCACCCCGCAGGCCTCTGGATGACCAGCGCAGCACTCCTCGGTGAGGTAACCGATAAGATCCAGCATCAGGGGGATATTGGCGCGATAGCGCAAGAAACGCCCCTCCTGCTCCACCGAGAGCAGGCCCGCGTGCAACATGGCCTTGAGGTGAAACGAGAGGGTATTCGGGGCGATGTCGAGCTCGCTGGCAAGCTGGCCGGCCACCATGCCTTCCAGACCCGACTTGACCAGCAGGCGCCACACATCGAGACGAATGCCGGATGCGAGGGACTCAAACACCTTGGTAGCGATCGCTTTGTTCATACACACCTCCGTCTATCTCTACATAAATTCAACTATACAAGAAACATTGAAATGATCAAACTCCCCCGCCATTTCAGCGCCATCGTCCCCGCCAATAAAAAGGGCCTTGCGCATGCAAGGCCCTTGGTCTCTCTGTTCGAGTCGAGGCGACTCTGCCCTTACTTGGCGTAATCCTCGGTCGGGATGCAGGAGCAGAACAGGTTGCGATCGCCGTAGACGTCGTCGATGCGGTTGACCGACGGCCACAGCTTGGCGGCGCGCACGGCGTCCGACGGGAACACCGCCTCGGCGCGGCTGTAGCCGCGGGACCACTCAGCGTCCATCACGTCATCCTGGGTGTGCGGCGCATGGACCAGCGGGTTGTCGGTGAGACTCCACTGCCCGTCCTGCACCTTGGCAATCTCGGCGCGAATGGCGGTCATGGCCTCGACGAAACGGTCCAGCTCGCGCTTGGATTCCGACTCGGTCGGCTCGACCATCAGGGTACCCGCTACCGGGAAGCTCATGGTCGGCGCGTGGAAGCCGTAGTCCATCAACCGCTTGGCCACGTCCATCTCGCTGATGCCGGACGCTTCTTTGAGCGGGCGGATATCCAGGATGCACTCGTGAGCCACCCGACCGTTGCGGCCGGAGTAGAGCACGGGGAAGGATTCACCCAGCTTCTTGGCCAGGTAGTTGGCGTTGAGGATGGCCACCTGGGTGGATTTCTTCAGCCCCTCGTCGCCCAGCATGGCGATGTACATCCAGCTGATGGGCAGGATGCTGGCCGAGCCGAACGGCGCCGCCGACACGGCGCCGTTGTTGCGGCTCTCCTTGTCGGTCTTGACCACTGCGTGACCGGCCACAAAGGGGGCCAGGTGTTTCTTCACGCCGATGGGGCCCATGCCCGGGCCGCCACCGCCGTGAGGAATGGCGAAGGTCTTGTGCAGGTTGAGGTGGGAAACGTCCGCCCCGATAAAGCCCGGCGCCGTCAGTCCGACTTGAGCGTTCATATTGGCACCGTCCAGATAGACCTGACCACCGTGCTGGTGAACGATGTCGCACACCTCCTTGATGGTCTCCTCGTACACCCCGTGGGTGGAGGGGTAGGTCACCATCAGACAGGAGAGCTGATCCCCCGCCTCGGCGGCCTTGGCGCGCAGATCGTCCAGATCCACGTTGCCCGACTTGTCACAGGCGGTGACGATGACCCGCAGGCCCGCCATCTGGGCGGAAGCCGGGTTGGTACCGTGAGCGGACGCCGGAATGAGGCAGATGTCGCGATGCCCCTCGCCGCGAGACTCGTGGTACTTCTTGATGGCGAGCAGGCCGGCGTATTCGCCCTGGGCACCGGAGTTCGGCTGCATGCAGACCGCATCGTAACCAGTCACCTTCACCAGCCAGTTTTCGAGGTCGGCCAGCAGCAGCTGATAGCCCTTGGCCTGGGCCAGCGGGGCGAACGGGTGCAGCTTGCCAAACTCGGGCCAGGTCACCGGGATCATCTCGGCGGTGGCGTTGAGCTTCATGGTGCAGGAGCCCAGGGAGATCATGGCGTAGTTGAGGGCCAGATCTTTGGCTTCGAGACGGTGGATGTAGCGCAGCATCTCGGTCTCGGAGTGGTACTTGTTGAACACCTTGTGGGTCAGCACGGCATCGGTGCGCAGCAGATCCTGCGGGATGGCGTGATGGGCCTGGGCCGCCTGGTCGAGGGCCTCGATGTCCAGGCCGTGGCCTGTGCCCAGGAACAGTTCAAACAGCTCGGCCACATCGCCACGGGTGGTGGTTTCAGAGAGCGACACGCCCACCGCACCATCCAGATCCGCGCGCAGGTTGATGCCCAGCCCCTCGGCCTTGGCGATCAAGGCAGCCTTGTCGGCAGTCTGCACGGTCAGGGTATCGAACCAGCTGGCATGCTTGAGGGCCACGCCCTTGGCCTTGAGGCCGAGCGCCAGAATGGTGGTCAGACGGTGCACGCGGGAGGCGATGGTCTTCAGCCCCACCGGGCCGTGGTAGACGGCGTAGAAGCTCGCCATGTTGGCCAGCAGCACCTGAGCGGTACAGATGTTGGAATTCGCTTTCTCGCGGCGGATGTGCTGCTCGCGGGTCTGCATCGCCATGCGCAACGCGGCCTTGCCACGGGCATCCTTGGAGACACCGATGATGCGGCCCGGCATGGAGCGCTTGTAGGCATCGCGAGTGGCGAAGAAGGCGGCGTGCGGGCCACCGTAGCCCATGGGCACGCCGAAGCGCTGGGCCGAGCCCAGCACCACGTCGGCCCCCAGCTCGCCCGGGGATTTGAGCAGCAACAGGGAGAGCAGGTCGGCGCTGACGCAGGCCAGCCCTTTCTGGGCTTGCACGGCGGCAATGAGGGCCCGCAGATCTTTCACTTCACCCGTGGTGGTGGGGTACTGGAACAGGGCACCGAACACCTCTTCGGCGCAGGCCTGTGCGGCCGGGCCGACGGCCACGTCAAAACCGAAGTGGACCGCCCGTTCCTTGACCACGTCGATCACCTGCGGGTGCACGTCGTCGGCCACGAAGAAGAGATTGGCTTTGGACTTGGCCATCCGCTTGGCCAACGCCATCGCCTCGGCGGCGGCGGTCGCCTCATCCAGCAGGGAGGCACTGGCCAGATCCATGCCGGTCAAGTCCAGGGTCAGCTGCTGGAAGTTGAGCAGGGCTTCGAGACGGCCCTGCGCCAGCTCGGGCTGGTACGGGGTGTAGGCGGTATACCAGCCCGGGTTTTCCAGCACGTTGCGCAGGATGACGTGGGGCACATGGGTATCGTGATAGCCCATGCCGATGTAGCTCTTGGCTACCTTGTTCTGGGCCGCATAGCCCTTGAGCTTGGCCAGTGCCTCCACCTCGGTCATGGAGGCGCCGATGCCGAGCGGACCCGGCCGGCGAATGGCGGCGGGGACGGTCTGCTCAATCAGATCATCCAGGCTCTCGGCGCCCACCACGGCCAGCAGGGCGCGCAGATCTTCCTCACCCGGCCCGATGTGACGGCGGATGAAATCGGTTTTTTGCTCGAGTTCAAACAGTGACTGGGTCATTTCCCTATTCCTGATAAAAAGTCCTGATAACTAAGTGCCTGACAGCCGGCCTCGGCCGGCTTCACTCATGTTCGGCTGGCAGGGTGGCCCCTGCCGGCACCGGATGTCGCTCATAGCGACAGGGGGTCGTCTTGTGGCTGACCGGTTTGCCGCGGGCAAACCGGGACGGACGACTTCACCCTTGCCGGTCGGCCTCCAGGCCGACGGGCACCTATACAAGCGGGCCCTGCGCATTGGCAGGGCCCGGGGGCATTACTCTTCGTCCACCACGTTCTGGTAGCCTTCGGCATCCAGCAGGTTGGCGAGCTCGCCCGCGTCGTCCAGCTTGATGCGGAACAGCCAGCCGGCACCGTAGGGGTCGGAGTTGACCAGCTCGGGGCTGCCTTCCAGCTCTTCGTTGACGGCCAGGATCTCGCCGCTCACCGGGCTGTAGATGTCGGAGGCGGCCTTGACCGACTCGGCCACGGCGCAGTCATCACCGGCACCGACCTGTTTGCCCACTTCCGGCAGATCGACGAACACCATGTCACCCAGCAGCTCCTGGGCGTGCTCGGTGATACCGACCACGGCCTCGCCGTTGGCTTCGACACGGATCCACTCGTGGGAGGTGGCATATTTCAGTTCGCTCGGGATATGGCTCATTTGTGCTTCCTTTATTCACTTGGATCACTTGTCCCGGCGCGTTCGACAGACGTTGCCGGGGCAAGGGGGTCTGGCGAAGGGCAGCCCCTTCGCCGCAATGGGTCGTTATACCAGCTTCTGGCCGTTGCGCACGAAAGCCGGCTTGGTCACTTTGACGGTGACCAGCTTCTTGCGGATCTCCACCGAGGCCTGCTCGCCGATATCACGGGGCACCCGCGCCAGGGCAATACTGTACCCCAGGGTGGGCGAGAAAGAGCCGGAGGTGATCACACCTTCCCGCTCTTCTCCAGCGGCGGTGGTGAAGGTGACCGGCATGCCGCTGCGCAGCACGCCCTTCTCTTCCATCACCAACCCCACCAGCTTGGGCTGGCTGCCGGCGGCTTTCTGGGCTTCCAGCGCGGCGCGGCCGATGAACTGACGATCGCTCGGTTCCCAGGCAATGGTCCAGGCCATGTTGGCGGCCAGCGGAGAGATGGTTTCGTCCATGTCCTGGCCGTAGAGGTTCATGCCGGCCTCGAGGCGCAGGGTGTCACGGGCACCCAGGCCGCAGGGGGCCACGCCGTTGTCCAGCAGCGCCTGCCACAGATCGCACGCCTGCTCTTGCGGCACCACGATCTCGTAGCCGTCTTCACCGGTGTAGCCGGTGGTGGCGATGAAGAGCTCGCCAGCCTGCACGCCGAAGAAGGGCTTCATGCCTTCCACTGCGGCATTTTGCTCGGCGCTGAACACCTTGGCCGCCTTGGCCTTGGCGTTGGGGCCCTGCACTGCGATCATGGCGAGCTCGGGGCGCTCGGTCACGGTCACCCCGAAGTCCTGGGCGTGGTGGCGGATCCAGGCCAGATCCTTCTCGCGGGTGGCGGAGTTGACCACCAGGCGGTAGAAGGTCTCGCCAAGGTAATAGGTGATGAGGTCGTCGATGACACCGCCTTCCGGGGTCAGCATGCCGCTGTAGAGGGCCTTGCCGAAGACGGTGAGCTTGGCCACGTCGTTGGCCAGCAGGTGTTGCAGGAAGGCTTTGACCCGCTCGCCGGTCAAATCGACGATGGTCATGTGGGAGACGTCGAACATGCCGGCATCGGTGCGCACCTGGTGGTGCTCTTCCAGCTGTGAGCCGTAGTTGATGGGCATTTCCCAACCGTGGAAGTCCACCATCTTGGCGCCGGCTTCCAGGTGCTTGGGATGCAGTACTGTAGTCTGGATCATCGCTGTGTTTCCTTAAGCGTTCGCGACAACACTCACGCATCGCTCGCCCGGCAGCCACCATCCGGTTGTGTACCTGGGTGGCAGCAAGCAACGTGCCTGAGTCTGTGCTCGTTCCGGCCCCGCAGGGCAAGAGTGATTCCTTGAACGCAGCGGATTATAAGCCAAGCGGACGCGCATGCCGCTCAAAAAAAACTAATCCACCGCCAGTAAACAGACCCCAGACACTAAGGTAAAAACAGTGATAAAAACAGACCAAACCCGGTAATGGCGATATTAAATTTTGATTTTTACCGTTTCGTCACAATTTGGAGAAAAACGTTTCGCTGACCGCCCAGATTAAAGGCTGATGCCCAAACCGGGTCATCAGCCTCATCACATTAGTTTTGTTGTGAAAACAGCCGGGTATTATTAGATTTTTTCACCCTTTGCCAGAGCGGGCAGCTCTCCTTCCAGCCCCATGGCGGCCCGGATCACGCTTTGCTTGAGCGGCGTCAGCAGATCGAAGGCGCACAGCCCGGCCCCACGTACCAGCTTCTTGAGCGGGTTGCTGCCGGCGAACAGCCGCTTGAGCCCCTCCATCGCCGCCAGCATGCTGGCCGCCTCGCTCTTGCGCCAGCGCTCGTAACCGCGCAGATTGGCGAGCCGGCCGATGTCCTTGCCCGCCGCCTGATTGCGCAGGATCTGCTCGGCCAGGGCGGCGGCATCCAGCAGCCCTAGGTTGACCCCCTGCCCCGCCAGCGGGTGGATGGTGTGAGCGGCATCCCCCACCAGCACCAGCCGCTCGCGGGCAAAGTCGCGGGCATAGCGGGCGGTGAGCGGGATGGCGCTGCGCATGCCTTCCACCTTGCACAGCCCCAGCCGGCCGTCAAACGCGGTGGTGAGCTGGCGGTTGAACTGCTCTTCATCGCACTGACAGAGCGCCTCGGCACGGGCCGCTGGCACCGACCAGACGATGGAGCAGAGATCCGGTTGCCACAGGGGCAGGAAGGCGAGTGGCCCCTCGGGGGTGAAGATCTGACGCGCTACCGCCTCGTGGGGCTCGGCACAACGCACCGTCGCCACCAGCGCATGGTGGCCGTAATCCCAGCTGGTGAGCGGGATGTCGGCCTGCCGGCGCACCCAGGAGTGGGCGCCATCGGCCGCCACCACCAGCTTGGCCGACAGCGCCCGGCCATCTTCCAGCAGCAGCAGGGAGCCTGCCTCGCCGCTTTGCAGGCCGCTCGCCCGGGCCGGGCTCAGCAGCTGGATGTTGTCGCCAGCGAGAATCGCTTCCAGCAGCGCCAGCTGGATGACCCGGTTCTCGACGATGTGACCGAGCTCGGGCTGGCGCAGGCTGGCGGCATCAAAGGCGATCCGGCCAAAGCTGTCCTGCTCCCACACCTCCATCTGCATGTAGGGCTGCAGGCGACGGGCCTCAATCCCGCGCCAGGCGCCCACCTGCTGCAGGATGCGCTGACTGGCGAGACTCAGGGCGCTGACCCGGTTGTCCGGCGCCTCGTCAAGCGAGGGCTCCGGCAGCTGGCCCTCGACCACGGCGACCTTGAGCGCACTTCCCTTGAGCGCGGCGGCGAGCCCCAGGCCCACCATGCCGCCCCCCACAATCACCACATCCACGTTTTGCATCTGCATCGTTTATATCCTTTCAGGGCTGATCGCCGGGATCAGCGAGGGCACGCCCGAAGGCGCACCCGTTCAATACCCATGACGTCACCTCGCCTCAGGGGCGGCACACATCGGCGACAAAGCCCAGGGTGCGGGAGGCCAGCGGCGCCTTGAGGCAGCTCAGCCGCCCCATCAGGGAGAGCGCCAGGTTGCGACCCGCCACCAGCGGGTCATGATCATTGGAAAAGAGCTGGGCCAGCGAAGAGGTGAGCCAGACCGTCTGGGCCTGATCCCCCTTGCGCTGCTGCCAGTAGCCGCTGAGCACCTCAAAGCTGCCGATATCCTCCCCCGCCGTCAGCGCCCGGCCCACCGCCTGGGTGAGCAGATCCAGATCGCGCATGCCGAGGTTGAAGCCCTGACCGGCGATGGGATGCAGCAGATGGGCGGCATTGCCCACCAGTACGGTGCGCTGGGCCAGCGGGTAGTCGGCCACCGTCAGCACCAGCGGATAGACGTGGCGCTGGCCGGTTTGCAGGAAGCGGCCGAGGCGCCAGCCGAAAGCCTGCTGCAGACGGGCCAGAAACGCAGAGTCATCGAGCGCCATCAAGGCTGGCGCCTCATCCCGCGCCACGCTCCAGACCAGGGAGGAGAGCCCGCCCTGCATCGGCAGCAGGGCCAGCGGCCCCCCTTGGGTGAAACGCTCGAAAGCCCGCCCGGCCGGGTCTTCGGCCGTCTTGACGGTGGCGATGATGGCACTCTGACCGTAGTCGTGGCGGCTCACCGCCAGCTTGCACTGCTTGCGCACGAAGGAGTTGCCGCCATCGGCCGCCACCAGCAGGCGGGTCTGATAACGCTCGCCACCGGCCAGGGTCAGGTTAACCCCCTCCGCCAATGGCTCCACGCGCTCGAGCTGGGCCGGACACAGCATGCGGATCTGCGGGCAGGCGGCAATCGCCTGCTGCAGCGCAATGCCCGCCGCCGACAGCTCGATCACCTGGCCGAGGGCTGGCAGGCCGTACTCCGCCGCCGTCAAGCCGGCCTGGCCGAAGTGGCCCCGATCCGACACATGAATCTGGCTGATGGGGCTGCAATGGGGAGCAAAACGGGACCAGAGCCCGTGCCGGGCCAGCGCTTCGCAGGTGCCGGCGGAGAGCGCGATGGCGCGGGCATCGAAGCCGGGATGCGCATTGAGCTCGGGGGCGCTCGCCTCCAGCAGCAGGATCTGCAGGGGCTTGGGCCCTGGCAGGGCCGCGAGGGAGAGCGCCAGCACGGCGCCGCTCATTCCACCACCGACGATGGCCACATCGACGTGGTTCAGATCAGATTGAGACATGAGATGAGGGGAAAGACTGAAAACGTGGGGTCATGCTAACACAAAGCGTGGGGTCGGGATGCGAAGCCACGGGCAAAAAAGCGCAGTATCTGTCGTCACTTGCCTCATCACGGCGGGCCGGCGCAGGCAACTTCCAGATGTAAAAAGAGCGCCACCAGGCGCTCTTTATCAAGTTCAACCGACTCAGTGCAGGGTCGGCGGTGTGCTCGGGGCATCCGGCCGCTTGCCGAACTCCTCGAAGCTCATCATCACCCCGAGGCGCACATGCTCGTAGAGCACCAGGAAGGAGGCTTCGTTCTCTTCATCTTCCTGATCGAACTCGGCGGAGACCTGGGTGATGCTGGCGATGTCCTGGATCATCTCCTGCAGCTCTTCGGAAGCCTTGGAGAGCTCCTGCTGCACCACGCCGAAACCGGCCAGGAAGGCCTGGGACCAATCCACCAGCGAGTCGATACGCTCGTCAAGCGGCGCTTCGTCGCTTGGCAGCAGCAGCTCGACCCCTTTCTGGGCCATCAGGCTCTCGATCACCTGGTGATAGAGATCGGTCATCACCTGGCGCACCGGGGCCGGCAGACCGAAACCGTCGTTGACCAGATCATTGAAATGGGGCAGCCAGCTCTTGTCGTCCAGTGCCACACCACCGCACACCAGACCGCAGATCACGCCATGGGCCTCTACAGCCGTCGCCATCAGCTCATGCTGCTCCATCAGGTCGGCCACGGCCGCGTATTTCAGGGGGTTCGTTTTGCTCATCGAAGATCCGCTCAAAGTTCAGGCAAATATGCAGAATTAATGGTCAGGATCCTAGCATTCTCCCCCTTCCAGAGCCAGCAAGGCCTTGAAACTTCTGCATCTGCGCTATATAGTCCCGCCCAGTTGTCCACGTGGATAAAGGCGGAAATCAGCTCCGCCGTATTGAGGAAGGCATGAGCACAGAGGCCGTAGAAATCGTCATTTTGGGACGTCCCTACAAGGTATCCTGTCCCCTGGGACAGCAGGATGCCCTGCGCCAGGCCGCCGACCAGCTGACTGATAAACTCATCGAGCTGCGTCAACGCTCCAAGGTCTCCAGCAACGAACAGCTGGCGGTGATGGCAGCGCTCAATTTTTGCCATGAGCTCTGCCTTGAAAAAGAGAAAAATCACCAATACTCTGAGACCATGGACAAGCGGATCAAGATGCTGCAGCGCACCATCGAAGCGGCCTTGATCGAGCACGGACAATATGGCGAATCCAGCGACGAAGGCCTGCAGCCCTAATCGTCCACCGTTTTAAAATTCCCTGGGGTGTTTGTCAGCCGGTTCAAGTCCCCGAGCCGATATTCATACCAAACAGGGGATCTGCCTTCTGGCTATTGCGCATGCTCGGCACGACCGAGAAGCCTGCGGTCAGATCCGATCCCCGCCTTGAACCGACGGTTCAAGGGCCCAAACCGGCAACGGCATCTCCGGGGTACCAACAGCAAAAAGCCCGTCACCAGCGTGACGGGCTTTTTCTTTATCTGCTCTCCCCTGCCGCAGCCCTCTTCGACACTCCCCGCAGTACCAACTACACCAGAAGCGGCCCATAAAAAACCCGCCGGCTTGGGCGGGTCTTTTCTATGCGCTCGGCTCAGACAGCCATCTGTTGATGGGGTGAACCGTGGTGGCGCAGCCAGAGAAAGCTCAGCGCCACGATCAGCACCATCAGCGTCATGATGGCCCCCAGAGTCACCTGCCCTTCCATCGGGAAGCAGGCTGCCAGCAGCGTCACGATACCGGCCCCCAGGTTCTGCATGCCGCCGAGGATGGCACCGGCGGTGCCCGCCTGACCCGGGAAGGGTTCGATGGCGCAGGAGGTAGCGGTCGGATAGAGGATGCCGCTGCCAATGAAGTAGACGGCGGCGCCGCCAACCAGTGAGGCCGCACTCACGACCCCGAACAGACCCGGCAGCAGGATGATCAACGACCCCAGTGCCAGGAAGACGATGCCAAGGCGCATCAGTTTGCCCTGGCTCAGGCGAAAGCTGAGCTTGGCAGAGAGCCAGGCACCAAACAGATAACCGGGCAGCGGCAGCACGAACAGCACGCTGACGGTGCGGGCACTCAACTTGAGCACATCGCCGAGCAGCACGCCGGCCGCCGCCTCGAACACTGCCAGACCGGCAAAGGTCGCCATCAGGCAGAGCAGGTTGCCCTGAAAGCGCGGATTGCCGAGCACATGGCGATAGGCGGCACCGACTCGCAGCGGCTGTTGGCGTGCGGTCGCCGGCAGCGTTTCAGCAAACCAGGCCAGCAGCGCCAGCGTCGTCACCGCACCGAAGCCGAACAGGAACCAGTACCCGGCACGCCAGTTGAACAGCTCGGTCAACCAGCCGCCCAGCACCGGTGCCAACAGCGGGGAGAAGATCACTCCCATGCTCACCAGGCTGTTGGCCCGGTTGAGCTCGGCGCCACTGTAGCGATCGCGCATCACGGTCCGGCTCATGGCGCCACCCGCCCCGGTGCCCAGCCCCTGGATGAAGCTGCCCACCAGCAGCGCCATGAAGCTTGGGATCAACTGAATGGTCAGGGTGCCCACCAGAAACACCATCATGCCGATAAGCAGGATGGGGCGACGGCCGATACGATCCGACAGCGGGCCGTAAACAAACTGGGAGAGCCCGTACGGGATCAGGTAACAGGCCATCACCGCCTGCAACTGGCCGGAGGCAACGTTGAAGTCCCCCGCCATCATGGGAATGGAGGGCACATACAGGGTCTGGGTCATCTGGCCCACAGCAACCATCAGAATGGTCAGAAAAAACAGCGGATAAAAACTGTGCCGATACATATCTCAGTCCCGAAAATCATCAAAAAGCTGCCGCACCCCTGGCAGAAACCTGCAGAGGGGATCCAAAAACACAGAGTCAATCAAAGGTGAAAATACAAGGCGGAGAACCCGCACCGGCCGGGAGCAGGACACTCCCTAGGCTTGCGGTGATCTTAGTGATTCAGATCACGAAAAACGAACGAATCTTTATAATCAGCTTTCCCTAGTTTTTCTAATGTGACGGGGTTTTTAGCCCCGTCAGCAATAAAAATCAACGTGTTACCATCTGCTGGGCCTGTTTGACCAGATCCTCCGGCTTCTCGTTGCGCGGCGGTATGGTGATCCCCTTCTGGCAGGCGGGCTTCTCTGCCATCCGGTCCATCCAGGCTTGCAGATGAGGCAACCCCTCGATGGAGATACCGCTCCAGTCATAAATGCGCACCCAGGGCCAGGTGGCGATGTCGGCGATGCTGTACTCGTCGGCCAGATATTCGTGATGGGCCAGGTGGCTGTCGAGCACCTCGAACAGACGGCGTCCCTCCTTCTGGTAGCGCTCGATGGCGGCCGGGATCTTCTCCGGGAAATAGCGATAGAAGACGTTGGCCTGCCCCATCATGGGACCGACCCCGCCCATCTGGAACATCAGCCACTGGATGGCCTGGGAGCGGCGCTTGGGATCTGCCGGCAGCAGCTTGCCCGCCTTCTCCGCCAGATAAAGCAGGATGGCGCCGGACTCGAACACGGCGAAGTCACCATTATCCCGATCGACGATGGCCGGGATACGGCCGTTGGGGTTGATGGCCAGAAACTCGGGCTTCTTCTGATCCAGCGCCGACAGATCGAGCGGGATCACCCGATAGGGCAAGCCCAGCTCTTCCAGGGCAATCGCCACCTTGAAGCCGTTGGGCGTAGCGGCGGTATAAAAGTCGATCATCATGAACTCCTTGTGATTCACACATTGGTGTAGAGACGGCCACAGCCTCACTCATGCGAGACGACAACGGACACAGAGCGGATGCCGCACCGGCATTTGCTCAGACGCCAGCATGGCAAAGCGGCACAATACTGGTCAGTTATGACAAATATTGTGCCGCTTGAACAGCCCGGACGCAGGGAAGAACGCGACTAGTTGCACAGCCCCATGGGTTGGCGCTGGCGCAGCAGGATCAGGCGGGACAAGAGCGGGAAGTAGGACTCCAGTTTGCTCAGCAGCACCCGGCTGCAGGCGGGATCGGCGAGTTCCGACTCTTCCAGCACGATGCCGTTTGAGACGAAATAGAAGCGCGGATCCCGCACGTCCGGCCCCTGAATGGTAAGGGTGGCATCGCCTTTGCGCATCAGCAGCGGCAACACCGGCAAGCCGAATGTATCGCTGTTGCGCTGCCAGGCAAATTCCGGCCAGGCCGCGTCGCCATCAAGCAGCAAGATCGCCGCCTCTTCCTTGCCTGGCTGCCATTGGCAAGGCTGGGCAACGCTCACCTCGTTGAAGTAGTCGCCATATCCGGTCGATGCGCGCAAGGCAGCCAGCAGCCCCTGGGTAGTGATTGCCGACGGTTTTTGACTGACTAATGACAAATTCATGATCCACGTCCCTATGCTCAATGCAGCCTGTTATTCGGCTGCTGCCCATAAGACTAGACCAAAAGGAGCCTATATTGGAGCCGTCAGATCTGGCAGTCGCCAAGGCTGGGGGGATGGCGTATAACGGTTGCCATTCTCGCGAAGACTGGTATGATATCGCGTCCTTTTATTCCCCGTTCTTTAACATCCAGTGGTGAACCTATGCATCCGATGCTGAATATCGCCGTGCGCGCTGCGCGCAACGCCGGTCAAGTAGTAGTAAAAGCCTTCTCTCAACCCGAGAACATCGAGGTTATCCAGAAAGGCAGCAATGACTTCGTGACCAACGTTGACCGTGAAGCCGAAGCGGCCATCATTCACACCATCAAAAAATCTTACCCGGAACACAGCATCGTGGCTGAAGAGTCTGGTGAGATTACCGGTACCAATCCGGACTACCAATGGATCATTGACCCACTGGATGGCACGACCAACCTGGTCAAAGGCATTCCGCACTTTGCCGTCTCCATCGCCCTGCGCGTGAAGGGCAAGACTGAACAAGCCGTTGTTTACGATCCGATCCGTGACGAGCTGTTTACTGCTACCCGTGGTAGTGGTGCCCAGCTGAACGGTTATCGCATCCGTGTCGGCAAGGCCAAAGAGCTGGCCGGCACCATCCTGGCGACCGGTTTCCCGTTCAAGCAGAAGCACCACATCGAACCGTACCTGAAGATGTTCCAGAGCATGTTCATCGAGTGTGCCGACATTCGTCGTGCCGGCTCTGCCGCGCTGGATCTGGCCTACGTGGCTGCCGGTCGCGTCGACGGTTTCTGGGAAATCGGCTTGAAGCCCTGGGATACCGCAGCCGGTGAGCTGCTGGCCAAAGAGGCCGGCGCCATCGTCACCGACTTTGTCGGTGGTCACAACTACGAAAACTCCGGCAACATCGTGGTTGCCAACCCGCGCGTTCTGAAAGAGATGCTCGGCAAGATCCGTGAGAACCTGCCGGAGTCCCTGGCCAAATAAGCCAGCCTCGCGCAGCACACGTACCACAAACCCGGCCCAGGCCGGGTTTTTTTATGGCTCTGTCCCAGTTATGTGTTGAAAGGCTAATCTTGAAGTAGGTCATCACCT
>NZ_JASCAS010000032.1:0-72737 GCF_029967615.1 Aeromonas sp. V90_14
ATGACCATGACCATGACCATGACCATGACCATGACCATGACCATGACCATGACCACCAGAAGTCTGACGGCAAGCATGACGAACACCAGCACGACGACGCCGGTCACGCCGACATGGGCGCCATGTACACCTACACCTGCGCTACCCCGGCCAAGCTGACCGGGCTGGAGGCCACCCTGTTCAGCGTCTATCCGAGCCTGGAGAAGCTGAGCGTGCAGGGCATCCTGCCCAACGGCCAGACGGCGGCCGAGCTGACCCCCTCCGCCAACAAACTGAGCTGGTAACGCCATGAAAAATGCCGTGGTTGAGATCCGCGATCTGGCCTTTGCCTGGCCGGGTCACGAGGTTGTACTCGATCTGCCCGCCCTCACCATCAGCGAGGGAGAGCGGGTGTTCATCAAGGGACCGTCGGGTTCCGGCAAGTCGACCCTGCTCGGCCTGCTGGCCGGGATCCAGACCGCCAACCACGGCACCCAGGAGGTGCTGGGCCAGCCACTGGCCCGGCTCTCCGGCCGTGCCCGCGACCACTTCCGGGCGGCCAATCTGGGTTACATCTTCCAGCAGTTCAATCTGCTGCCGTTTTTATCCGTGCAGGACAACGTCACCAGCGCCCTCACCTTCTCCCCCGAGAAGCGGGCCCGGCTGCAGGGCAGCCCGGCCGAGGAGGCGCGCCGCCTGCTGCGAGAATTGCAACTGCCCGAGGAGGCGCTGCACAGGCCCGTCCATGCCCTCAGCATCGGCCAGCAGCAGCGGGTGGCCGCCGCCCGCGCGCTGATCGGCTCACCGCCGCTGGTGATCGCCGACGAGCCCACCTCGGCCCTCGATACCGACAACCGGGCCGCCTTCATCAAGCTGTTGTTCGAGGAGTGCGACAAGCAGGGCTCGACCCTGATCTTCGTCAGCCACGACCCCTACCTCGAACCGCTCTTCCCGCGGGTGGAAAACCTGCAACAACTGAACAGGAGGGCATCATGCTGAGCACCGTTCAACACTGCATCTCCCTGATGAATGCCATTCGCACCCACGCGGTACGACCACAAAACCGGAGGGCATCATGCTGAAACTTGCCCTGCAAAGCCTCTGGGCCCGCCGTCTCACCGCCGGGCTCACCCTGCTGGCCGTCGCCATCAGCGTCACCCTGCTGCTCGGGGTGGAGCGAGTGCGCAACCAGGCACGCGAGAGCTTCGCCAATACGGTGTCGGGCACGGATCTCATCGTCGGCGCACGCTCCGGCCAGGTGAACCTGCTGCTCTACTCGGTGTTTCGCATCGGCAATCCCACCAACAACGTGGGGTGGGATGCCTATCAGGCCATCAAGAGCCAGCGCGGCATCGCCTGGACCATCCCGCTTTCCCTTGGCGACTCCCACAAGGGGTTTCGGGTGCTTGGCACCAATGGCGACTACTTCACCCACCTCAAATATGGCCAGCAGCAGGCGCTGCAACTGCGGGAGGGGCGGCCGTTCGACACGCCGTTCGAAGCGGTGCTCGGCGCCCAGGTGGCCGAGAAGCTCGGTTATCACCTGGGGCAGTCCATCGTCATCGCCCACGGCGCCGGCAACACCTCGTTCAGCCAGCACGACAACCTGCCATTCAAGGTAGTGGGGATCCTGGCACCGACCGGTACCCCCATCGATCGCACCATCCATGTGCCGCTGGCCGGCATCGAGGCGATCCACCTGGGCTGGGACACCGGCCGTCACAGCAAGAACGTGACCGCCGAGCAGGCGCTGGCGCAGGATCTGACCCCCAAGACCATCACCGCCTTCATGGTGGGGCTCAGCAACCGGATATTGGCGTTCCAGCTGCAGCGCAGCGTCAACACCTACCGGGGCGAGCCGCTGATGGCGATCCTGCCGGGAGCTGCACTGCAAGAGCTGTGGAGCCTGATGAGCGTGGCGGAGACGGCGCTGTCGGTGATCGCCGGCTTCGTGGTGGTGGCGGGCCTCATCGGCATGCTGACCACCCTGCTGGCCGGCCTCAACGAGCGGCGCCGGGAACTTGCCATCTTGCGATCCCTCGGCGCCGGCCCCGCTCACCTGTTCCTGCTGCTGGCGCTGGAGGCGATGGCTCTCACCACCGCTGGCATCGCGCTCGGGGTGGCGGTGCTCTACCTGGGGCAGGGGCTTGCCACCCCCTGGCTGCTCAGCCACTATGGCCTGCAATTGAGCCTGGGGCTGCCGAGCGCCCACGAGTGGCTGCTGCTGGGGCTGGTCTGGCTGGCCGGCATGGTGATCGGCCTGTTGCCCGCGGCCCGCGCTTATCGCTACAGCCTGAGCGACGGCATGAGCATTCGCGTCTAGTCAGGCGCCCATAAAACGAGAAGGACAGATGATGAAATGGAAAATTGTGGCGCTGCTGGCCGCCCTGCTGGCGCTGCCGGCCATGGCCGTGGAGTACAAGACCATCGACTGGGATGTGCTCATTCCCGCCGGTGAAAAACTGCTGCCGCCCCCCCAGGTGAGCCACGACGGCAACCTTGCCTCGGTGCCGCAGCCGGTGGGCGGGGTCAACCAGAAGCTGGACAACCAAGAGGTGCGCATTCCGGGCTTCGTGGTACCGCTGGAGGGGGATGCCAAGAAGATCACCGCCTTCCTGCTGGTGCCCTACTTCGGCGCCTGCATCCATGTGCCGCCCCCACCTACCAACCAGGTAGTCTACGTGAGCTACCCCAAGGGGGCGCCGGTGGACGATCTGTGGGACGCCATCTGGGTGAAGGGCAAGATGCGCACGGTCAGCTCCAGCCACGAGATGGCCACCGCCTCCTACTCCATGGAAGCGGTCGAGGTGAGCGTCTACGAAGAGCAGTAACCAGGCACACAAGGCCTCCCTCGGGAGGCCGTTTTGTTATCCGCAACGACCGGATCTTTACCGGCCCCTGCCTGAGGGATTGCCCGCCATCCCGGTTGGAGTAACATTCAAGGCTAGACCTTGCGATCACGGAGCCAGCATGGCTGACCTGCCCCCGCCCAAGAAAGAGAGTTCCATCCTGAGCAGCCAGGAGCAGACCCTGCGCCTGGCCCGCAGCCGCGGTATCGACGGCATGCTCACCCGCAACAGCGACAGCACCTTCGAGCAGCGCGCCACCTTTCGCCAGCTGGCGGATCAGGCCGCCCGCCAGCGCAACCTGGAAGCCATCATGGTGATGGCCTCCCGCCACTGCGAGGAAACGGCCGCCGGCGGCGAGATGGACAGCGACTGGCTGACCCGCTTCCTGCAACTGGCGGAAGACATCAGCATGGTGCCCATGCAACAGCTGTGGGGCCGTATCTTCGCCATCGAGATCGCCACCCCTGGCCGCTTCTCCATCCGCGCGCTCTCCACCTTGAAGGAGATGACCCAGCGCGAGGCCCAGCTGTTCCAGCGCATCTGCTCCCTCTCCTGCCATTACGTGGGCAGTGACGAGCAGCGCCTGCTGCTGGGGCTGCACAAGGGTGCCAGCCTGCTCAGCCGCGCTCGGGTGACCCGACTCGGCCTTGGCAAGTACCGCATCCCCTACAACGCCCTGCTGCAGCTGTTCGAACTCGGCCTGCTGCACCGGGGCGAGCTGGAGTCCGGCCCGCTGCCCGCCGACGGGGTGGAGCTGGAGTTCGGCGATCAGCGCTGGCGCCTGCAGCGCAAGCAGGCCAACATCACCCTGCTCTACTACCGGCTGACCCCGGTCGGCAACGAGCTCGCCCAGCTGCTGCAGGAGCCGCCGCTGGAGGAGTACCTGCAGGATCTGAAAACCGTGCTGGTGCAGGGGCTGCAGATCGAGACCATGATGCTGACCCCGCCCGCCGGGCCTGAGCCTGCCCCGGTCGACCCTGCCCCCTGATCCCCGGGAGCCCGCCCCCGGGCTCCGTCGTTTCACGCACCGCCGCAGCATCTTGCGAAATATCGACTTGCCGTTGCCAAAACAGTTCCTGAAATGCAAATACCGTCAGCTCTGACACCTCATGCCACAGGCTGCCCCAGGTCAATGCCGTGACAAGAAGCGTGTGACAAGCTCACCGAGGATCTGGCCCGCCCCTTGCTATCGTCTATTTGCAGGCAGGCAATGAGCGGCAATGGTCAACCAAGCTCCCCCGCTCGCCCGCCGGATCCAGTCACCGGACGGTGCCTGCCAGCTGGACTTGCAGAACGTGCGCTAACAACAAAAAAGATGGGCCCGCCGTCGTCACCGACAGCGGGCTCATTTATCTCGGGTGGGGCATGCAGAGTTGACCGAATGGAAACGCCCATACCATCACAGACCCAGCCTTGATGCCCTCGCCCTAGTATCTGTGCTGCGCCTCACTCAACAGCGTGACAGCCCCGCAGTTCATTCCCCCGCCCAAATGTGCAGCGAGCACTGAGCAAACAAGGTCGCGGAGGTCCTTACATCGCCCGACCACCGCCCCATGGCCGCTCAATTTATTGATCTTGCCCGAGAAATCACCCACTCCCCCTTCCCTAAAAGGCTCCGTTCGGTAACATGGCCAGCAGATCCCCTCTTGTCGGAGTCAGCCATGTACCAGACCAGAGCCACACCACAGGGAAAGGAGCAGCAGACTGGAGGCTGAAATTCAGGGGCGGTAGCCTTGCCTATGATTTCCACGGCCTACTCTCTTACTGTTTCTTTATTCGGTGGTAATTGAGGTGCTAAAAGAGGACGTAAAGTGAAGGCATTAAGCCTCAAAGATGTAAGGTTAAACTATTTATTCAAAACATCATTTTCATTCCTGGCATTAAGGCCGGGTAGTATTATATGTAAGGCGGTTATAACGTGTTAGTACCGTCTTACATCTCACCACCATTATGAGCATTTATATTTCACGGACAGGAACCAATTTTGTTCAAACTTTACTATTATCCGAACAATGCGAGTTTAGCTCCCCATTTTTTACTTCATCATGTGCAAGCAGATTATGAGTTGTTGTTAGTCGATAAAAAGTCTAATGCTCAGAAATTAGCTAATTATTTGAAGTTAAATCCAGCAGGTCGTATTCCAACATTGGTCGTTGACGGACAGGCCATTTTCGAAAGCCCTGCAATTTGTATCCACATTTGTGAATTGCATCCTGAATACGAATTAATCCCTCTTATTGGCGATCCGAAAAGGCCATTGTTTTTTCAATGGCTGTCATTCCTAAATAATACACTCCAAGCCGAATTGATGGTTCGCTACTATCCACATAAACATACAACTGATGAAGCTTCAATCCCTAGCGTGATAGCTGCACAGGATGAGCGTATAGCGGAAGCCTTATCTATTATCAACGACCAACTAGAAAAAAATGAGTATTTGTTGGGTGATAAATTTTCAGCATGTGATTACTTTCTATTTATGCTTGCAGGGTGGTCCCTACCAATCAAACGATCACCAATGACCTTTAATCACTTAGCGCTGTACTTACAGCGTCTTAGCGAGAATCCAACGGTAAGAGCAGTTTGTGAACTTGAAGAAATAAACCTGACTCCCTTTGAGTCACACTCATAACTAACGCCTCAAGAGGGACTGTCAACGCGTGACGATTCAGACCATGACCACAGTGGCTATCGTTGTTGCTACTGCGTTTAGCTGTCGTGCGTTACCAGCCCCTTGGCGGGCATTATAAATCACAAGGATGTGTCATGAAAAAATTATATATTGGAACCATATTCTTACTTAGCTCAAGTGTCTTAGCCAATCCATATAAAAGTGAATTTGTTGATGTTTCAATTCAAGTGCAAGAAGGTAAAGAAATTTTTCAACTAATCTGTCAGCCTAAAGTCACCATAGGGGAATTACCAGGAAACTGGGTCGATGTTTGCAATTATATTGGCAAGAAAATTTTGGAGTTAGCTGTCGAAAGTGGAGTGAAAGTAGAGCCCGTTGAAAAAGCATTTGGTTTGGCTGGCGATTTTGTTCAAAAAGCGTCTAGTGACTTACCAGAAAATGTTATCCCCACCAAAATTATCAGCCGAGAGTTTGGTGGTTGATGGCTTATAACAAGCTGCTGTTGTCGACCCCAGCCCGGCTGGGTTGATTTACGAATAAATAAAGGCTTCAGCAGCCATTGAGAAGCCTATTTTTCTCATCACCCTTAGGGGATAAAATGAAAATCCGGGTAGTGTCTTTTCTTTTGCTATTTTTGACATTCACTAGCAGTGCTGAAAATATCACCACTCATACAGCCAGCAGGAATGATGGCGCCACTATCTCCTATTATCTGGCCCAATATTCCCATGATGCAGATACACTGCTATTGATTCTGCAAGGCTCTGATTGCAACAGTGTGCTTAACATTGATTCGATACTTTCCGACTATAAAAATGTTTGGCCAGAAGCTGATGTTCTGCTGATCGAAAAGTATGGCATTGATAGCAATTTAAAATACAGTACCGATCCGGTACGCAAGGATTGCCCTGTTCAATATCTTGAAAAGGATAGCCCTGCGCAGCGGGTAGCAGATATCAAACTTGTGCTCGATATCGTTCGAAAGGATGGGCAATACAAGAAAATTATCCTCTTGGGTGGCAGTGAAGGGGCCGTTATCGCCAACCTGGTGAGCGCAGATGTTGACTATATCGATGCTACCATCGCCTTTAATGGCGGTGGCCGCTGGTTTATCGATGACGTCTCACACAGCATCGCTGCAGAGCATAAAAACCCCGCAGCGGCGGGAAAAGAGATCGACGGTTTTAAAGGGTTTGCCGAACATGTTCTTAACAGCAAACCCTTTGAACTTGAGGTGAGCGGACATGGCTATCATTGGTGGCAGCAGATGCTATCCATCGATCAGCTGGATACCCTTAAAAAAGTAAATTCTCCTTTGCTGATCGTGCAGGGAGGTATGGATATTTCGGTATCACCTCAGAAAACAGATGAATTGTTGCAGCGCCTTAAAGACCTAGGAAAAAACAATATTGAATATCGGCGTTACGAAGAACTCGATCATGGATTGAAGGACAGTGACGGGAAAAGTCAACGCAAAGAGATCGTCAGCGATATGAATATGTGGTTAAGGTCGAAGCTAGGCAATCCAGCCAATAAATCCAGCGGCAACTGATTGAAGCGCTGAAGACTGAAACTCAAGGGCGGTCACGTGGTTGTTGTAGGTTAACGCAGAGCAAAGCGAAGCCCAACGGACGAGCATGATCACGTACATCAGAGCGAAATAAAAATAGATGGGTTCAAGCGGTAACACAAATTTTCAGATACATTCGAGGTAAACGTTAGGCTTCAATACGTTCAGCACCAACCTACGATTTTTAACCCAACATACGAGATGTCACAATTTCAGCACCAATTTCGCCAACCGCTGTGCTAGGCGTTAAGTTTTTAAAGGATAAGCATGGAATCAGGAAAGAACTTTGTTGTCGAGGTTGTAAAAGCCTCTCTTATTGCAGCAATAACAATATTTCTTACAATTTGGATAAATGGCAGCAATGAACTTGAATATCGAAGTGATTCAAAATCGCCATATTTTAATTACCCAGACGCGATCGAAAACGATCTAGAAATAAGACACAAGACCGTTCCGATTGATAATATCTCAGTTGTCGAATATGCTATTCATAATAGAACTTTCACTGATCTGGAAAAAGTAAAAATATATATCAAAATACAAGGCAATAAAAAATACAAAATAATAAGCAAAAAACTTTCACCACCAAATAAAATGCCAGCATTAGATATAACAGATATTGATACAACCTCTGAAAATGTTGTTGCCTTTGAGGTAGGGGTATTAAAAAAAACTGGTGATGAATATTACTACCTGAGCTTAATTTTTGAGGGCAGTGAAGCACCAGAAACCGAGATAAGCATTGGTAATAAAAACATTGAAATAGTCGAGTACAAAAAGTGGAAGGATAATTCATTAGCCGTATTAATAGTGCTTGCTGTATACGCTGCACTATTAGTGCCGTTTGGTTTTTGGGCTCACTATTCTGGGAAGCGTTCAAAAAATAGGTTTACAAATAAATTTAAAGATGCTCTTTTATCTGACAGCTCCGAATTAACTAATGAGCAAGTAGCATTTACAATTGAGAAGTATGAAGAAGTTCGAGATCATAAAGAAGAGGGCTGGATTAAGAGAAAGTGGGCAGCATTTACATCCACCGAGTAAGTTTAACAAAGCTAGCCAGAGGGACCAAAAAACGCCGCTTCGCTTCGGATATTCATCCCCTGCTGGCAACATTAGAGGATTATAAATGACACAGTGGATCGTCAGTCACCTTAATGAAATTGGCTCAATAGCCACAATTCTTGCTTTTATTTTTTCGGTGGCCGTATTGGCCTTTTCAGCTTACCGGTACGTTTCACTCCGCAAAGATGAGTTGAAAAATCAACGTTATGAACGCTACCACTTGTTACTACGCAATATCAGCCAAGGTTACGACGCTGGAGGCCCGCTAAAACTTGTCAGCCAAAGAGCCTTTATCTATGAGCTACGTCATTTTCCAGAGTACAAATATCTAACGATAAGGCTATTAGAATCACTGTTAAGTGAGTGGCAGGAAGACACAGTAAAAAACACAAAGCTTAGCTATGAAATTCAAGAAACAATAACAGCACAGCAGTAATCCTCTAGCAAAGCGCTCAAACCGTTTTCTTCGCATATTGAGACCAGCTAAAGCCTCCGTTTTAGCTTAAGCGTTATACTTTAGGGAGCCCATCACATGGGAACTACAATTGATGATATTCAATATGAAGAAATGTTGAGTGAGCGTCATTTTGAAATAGTAATGAAGAATGAAGCTAAAAAGCAATGTATATATATTTTTGTTGAAGGTGATTCAGAGGAAATAACATTCCAACCTCTACTGGAATGTTTTGGCTTAGATTTTGAAAAAGATGGCATCGTTATAGCTAATTACAATGGAATTGGAAATCTAAAGCATGCCATCAGGTTACTCAGAAAAACGTTAAGCCATGACCGACCCATTATTGTGACCTTCGATGATGATATTGACGGAAAACGTATATCTAAAACTATAAATGACCCACTAATAAACGCGTTTAAAATCCCATCTAACCCAGTAGTTACATACAATAATGGTGAAATGGGCGGTTCGTTTGAAGAAAGCTTCTCCCCCGAGTGCTTTATAATAGCTAGTTTCAAGCCGCTCGCAATAGACAATAAAGTAGCAGGGAAAGAGTCTGAATTTAGAAGTGTTTTTAACCCTGTGAAGCCATGGGTTTCTCAACTGGCAAACTTTATTAGTTCAAATGGCGGAAACCCAAGTTCCATAAACAAAGTGGAAATAGCTAAAAACATGATTTCATCGTGCTCACCAATACCTAAAACGTTCGAAGACTTAGCCATATTAGTCCGTAACACTAGGCTATCTAACCCGATAGTACATCCAGATGATGTCACAGTTAAAATATAACAAGGTGATACTGACGAACAGACTTTCTATTGCGTTCAAAATTTACTGCTGAGTACAGCGTTAGTCAGAGGAAATTTAACCTTTTGAGCATCATATAATTCGCCCCATTAAGCCGTTAACCACTGACAACAAGGGGAAAATGCCCCTTGTTTATCAATGCCCCGTCCAGAAAATAGACCTTAATCGACCAACCCCCGCTGCCGCAGGGCAGTCAGCAACTCCTCCACCAACGCATCCACCGGCTTGCCTGCATTCAGCAGATGGATCTCCGGCTGCTCCGGGGCCTCGTAGGCGGAGTCGATGCCGGTGAAGTTGCGGATCTCCCCTGCCCGCGCCTTTTTGTAGAGCCCCTTGGGGTCGCGCTCTTCACAGACGGCGAGCGGCGCATCGACGAACACTTCGACAAACTCCCCTTCACCCACGAGATTGCGCACCAGATCCCGCTCGGCACGGAACGGCGAGATAAAGGCGGTGAGCACGATCAGGCCCGCATCCACCATGAGTTTTGCCACCTCGCCGACCCGGCGGATATTCTCCTGGCGGGCGGCGTCATCGAAACCGAGATCCCCGCACAGGCCGTGGCGCACGTTGTCCCCATCCAGCAGATAGGTGTGCTTGCCTTGCGCGGCCAGCGCCTGCTCCAGGGCCCCCGCCAGGGTGGATTTGCCCGCCCCGGAGAGGCCGGTGAACCAGATCACCAGCGGCTTTTGTCCCTTCTGCCCGGCCCGGCTCTGTTTGTCGACGGCATGGGCATGCCACACGATATTGCTCATTCACACTCCTTGCTTGGCGCGCGCGCCTCAATGCTGAAACGGTCTGGCTCCCTGGAGCTCAGCCTCTGACCACTCGCCACTGACGGGGCCATGGTCGTCGTGTATTCCTATTCCCTGCCTGCCACCAGGCCCCCAGTTGCGCCGCCTTAAAACGGAAACAGCAGGGGCACCATGACGATCACCCCGATGCTGTAGGCCAGCGAGACCGGCAGGGCTAATTTAAGGTAATCCGGCATCTTGTAGTTGCCCGCCGCATAAACCATCAGATTGGTCTGATAGCCGTAGGGCAGGATAAAGCTGGAACTCGCTCCGAACAGCACCGCCAGAATGAACGGCATGGTGGAGACGTCCATGCTAAGCGCCAGCTGGAATCCCATGGGGAAGGCCAGGGCCGCGGCGGCGTTGTTGCTCATCAGCTCGGTCAACACCAGAGTAAACAGGTAGATGCCGATAAAGGCGATCAGGGGGCTGGCACCGTTGAACTCCCCCATCAGCCAGTCGGCGATGACCCGGGCCAGTCCGCTTTTTTCCAGCTGATCGGCGATGGCGAGCGCCCCGCCCACCACCAACCAGATATCCAGCGGAAAGCGGCGGCGGATCTCGTCCAAGGTCAGGATGCGGGAGAACAGCAGCACCACCAGCATCACCAGCAACCCCTTGAAGAGCGGCACCAGGTCGAACACCGACAGCGCCAGCACCCCGAGAAAACCGCCCACCACGGCGGCGCTGCGCGTGGCATCGAGCCGGGTGGAGGCTTCCAGCCCGCTCACCACCACGAACTCGCGGGAGAGGGACTTGTTGCCGGCAAACTTGGGGCCGGGGGCCAGCAGCAGAGTGTCCCCTGCGTGCAGTTCAATCTGGCCGAGGCCGCCGGTGAGCTGGGTCTCGCCCCGACGTACCGCCAGCACTACCGCATCGAAGTGGGTGCGAAACTCCGCGTCCTTGATGGTCTGGCCCACCAGCCGCGAACTGTGGCTGACGATCACCTCCACCAGGTGCTGGCCGTTGAGCCGGTGCTGGCCGTAGAGATCCAGCCCCTTGAGCTCCTGCAGCACGCCGACACTCTCCACATCGCCGCAAAACAGCAGCATGTCCCCCTCGTGCAACTCGTGTTCCGGCTGCACCGGGCAGATCACCTGATTGCCGCGAATGATCTCGGCAAGATAGAGGCTTTTCAGGCTGCGCAGGCCGTTCTCCTTGACGCTGCGCCCGGCCATGGGCGAGCCGGGGCCCACCTTGGCCTCGAGAAAGTAGCCGGATTCGCGGCTCATCTCGGTGTCCTGCTCCGGCAGGTGGCGGGCAAACAGCAACACGGCCACCAGGCCGGTCAGCAGGGTCCCCGCCCCCACCATGAAGAAGTCGAACATGCCGAGCGGCTTGGCCCCCATCTTGATGAGGAAGCTGTTGACGATGAGGTTGGTGGAGGTGCCGATCAGGGTCAGCACCCCGCCAAAGGTCGCCGCGAAGCACATGGGCAGCAGCAGCCGGGACGGCGCATGGTTGGGATTGCGTTTGACCGCACCCAGCATGGAGGCCACCACGGCGGTGTTGTTGACGAAGGCCGACAGGAAGGCGGTGGAGAACCACACCTTCACCAGCACCTTGTTGAAGGAGCCGGTGCCCACCAGGTTGGCGAACCAGCTCATGACCCGGGTCTTCTCCACCGCGAGCGAGACCAGCAGCAACAGCACCAGGGTCAGCAGGGCGCTGTTGGTGTAGCCCGCCACCACGGCGTTGATGTCCGCCAGGCCACTCAGATAGGTGATGAGCACGGCGCCCGAGAAGAGCAGCGCCGGCCGGAGTTTGCCCTGGATCAGCAGGGCGACGAGGGCAGCCAGCAGACCCAGCACCAGGGATTGTTGCCAGGTCATGGGCTTATTCCTTGCTTGCGTCGTTGCTGATGGTCAGCGCCTGCCAGTGGGGGAAGTGCTTGCGCACCAGAGCGTTGAGCTCGACTTCGAACTCGCTGTAGTGCCCTGTTGCCACTTTAGCGGCCAAGCCCTCCACTATCATGCCGGCACCGACGGTGACGTTGGTCAGCCGGTCGATCAGGATGAAGCTGCCGGTATCGCGGATCTCCTGATACGGGTCGAACGCCACCGGGTCGGTCAGGCTCAGCTCGCACAGGCCGATTTCGTTGAGCTTGAGTTCGCTCGCATCCAGCTCATCGAGCTTGTTGATCTCGATGCGGTGGCGGATGGCCTCCACCTGACCGCGGCTCTTCTTGGTGGCCAGCTTGACGTCGTAGACCCGGCCCGGTTGCAGGGACTCCTCCCCCATCCAGACGATGTGGGCCAGCAGGTTCTGGGTCACCAGCGGCTTTCTGGCGGCATCCACCAGCAGGTCGCCACGGCTGATGTCGATTTCATCGGCAAAGGTGACCGTGATGGCCTGACCCGGCAGGGCGTACTCCAGATCGCCGTCGAAGGTGACGATGCGGGTCACCGTGCTCTCCTTGCCGGAGGGCAGCACCGCCAGCTTGTCACCGACCCGCAGGATGCCGGAGGCCAGGGTGCCCGCGAAGCCGCGAAAATCGAGGTTGGGGCGGTTGACGTACTGCACCGGCAGGCGCACCGGGTGACGCTCCAGCTCGCGCTCCACTTCGGCAGACTCCAGCAGAGAGAGCAGGGTCTCGCCTTCGTACCAGGCCAGCTTGTCGCTTGGGTTGACCACGTTGTCACCGTCCAGCGCCGAGACCGGCACGATATGGATGGTGTCGACGCTGAGCTTCTTGGCAAATTCGCGATATTCGGCACTGATACGCTCGAACACCTCCTGGCTGAACTCCACCAGATCCATCTTGTTGACCGCCACCACGAACTGCTTGATGCCAAGCAGGCTGGCAATAAAGCTGTGACGACGGGTCTGATCCAGCACCCCCTTGCGGGCGTCGATCAGGATGATGGCCAGATCGCAGGTGGAGGCGCCGGTGGCCATGTTGCGAGTGTACTGCTCATGGCCCGGGGTATCCGAGATGATAAATTTGCGCTTGGCGGTGGAGAAATAGCGGTAGGCCACGTCGATGGTGATGCCCTGCTCGCGCTCCGCCTGCAGGCCGTCCACCAGCAGCGCCAGATCCAGCTTCTCGCCAGTGGTGCCGAGTTTCTGGCTGTCGGACTCCAGCGCTTTGAGCTGATCTTCATAGATCTGCTGGGAGTCGTGCAGCAGGCGGCCGATGAGGGTGCTCTTGCCGTCGTCCACGCTGCCGCAGGTGAGAAAGCGCAGCAGGCTCTTGTGTTGCTGGGCGTGCAGGTAGGCTTCAATGCCCTGTTCGCTGATGGCGGTCTGAATGTGGTTGTTCATGTTGCGATTCCTTAGAACATTTTTTTAGAAATAGCCCTGACGCTTCTTCTGCTCCATGGAGCCGGCCTGATCGTGGTCGATGAGCCGCCCTTGCCGCTCGCTCGAGGTGGTGAGCAGCATCTCTTCGATGATCTCCGGCAGGGTGGTGGCAGCGGATTCGATGGCACCGGTCAGCGGGTAGCAGCCGAGGGTGCGGAAGCGCACCAGCTCCTGCTTCACTTCATCTTCAGGGCCGATGGGCATGCGCTCGTCATCCACCATGATCTTGATGCCATTGCGTTCCACCACCGGGCGATGGGCCGCAAAGTAGAGCGGCACTATGTCGATGTTCTCGAGGTAGATGTATTGCCAGATGTCGAGCTCGGTCCAGTTGGAGAGCGGGAACACCCGGATGCTCTCCCCCTTGTTGACCTGGCTGTTATAGACGCGCCACAGCTCCGGGCGCTGGTTTTTCGGATCCCAGCGGTGGGACTTGTCGCGGAAGGAGTAGACCCGCTCCTTGGCGCGGGACTTCTCCTCGTCGCGGCGGGCACCACCGAAGGCGGCGTCGAAGCCGTATTTGTTGAGCGCCTGCTTGAGCCCCTCGGTCTTCATGATGTCGGTGTGCTTGCCGCTGCCGTGCACGAAGGGGTTGATGCCCATGGCGAGGCCGTCCGGGTTCTTGTGGACGATGAGATCCAGCCCGTACTTCCTGGCGGTCTCGTCGCGAAACTTGATCATCTCCTTGAACTTCCAGTCGGTGTCGACGTGCAGCAAGGGGAAGGGGATCTTGCCCGGATAGAAGGCCTTGCGGGCCAGGTGCAGCATGACGGAGGAGTCCTTGCCGATGGAGTACATCATCACCGGGTTTTCAAATTCGGCAGCCACCTCGCGGATGATGTGGATGCTCTCGGCTTCCAGCTGCTGCAAGTGGGTCAGTCTTTCACGGTCCATGTCTGGGTCCTCGGTTCATTGCTAACGCGCCTGGTCAGGGCGCGGTGTTGGTTCAGGTCGGTGCCGCCATGGCCGCACCGTCAAATCGATGGATGTCGCCACCGGCGCTCAGGCCAGGCTCACCAGCTTGAGGTCGCAGGTGCCCTGCTGTTGCCCCTCGCCAAACCAGGCGAGCCGCTCGCGCAGGGCCACCACTTCGCCGATGACGATAAGCGACGGGCTCACTGCCTGGGCGGCCAGTTCGGCCAGCTCTGCCAAGGTGCCGGTCAGCACCCGCTGGCGGGCAGTGGTGCCGCGCTCGATGATGGCGATGGGGGTGGCGGCACTTCGGCCATGGCTCACCAGCTGCTGTTGAATATGCTCGGAGCGCATCAGCCCCATGTAGATGACCAGGGTCTGGCTGGTGGCGGCGAGCTGCTGCCAGTCGGGCTCCTTGCCATCGATCTGGCAGTGGCCGGTAATGAAGACGGCGCTCTGGGCATGGTCACGGTGAGTGAGCGGGATACCTGCATAAGCGGTAGCACCGGCGGCGGCCGTGATGCCGGGCACCACCGAGAAGGGAATGCCTTCGTCGGCCAGAACTTCCAGCTCTTCGCCGCCACGGCCGAACATGAAGGGATCGCCCCCCTTGAGCCGCACCACCCGGTTGCCCGCCCTGGCGTATTCCACCAGCAGGCGATTGGTCTCCTCCTGCGGCACGCTGTGGGCGCCCGCCTTCTTGCCGACCGACACCAGAGTGGCGTCGCGGCGCACCAGGTCCAGGATCTCGGGCGAGACCAACTGGTCATAGAGCACCACTTCGGCCTGCTGAATTTGTTGCAGCGCCTTGAGGGTCAACAGGCCCGGATCGCCGGGGCCCGCCCCCACCAGCACCACTTCCCCCACTTCGCTTTTCGCCTGGTCAAGCCCCTGGTTCAGCCACTGCTCGGCCCCTTGCCAATCTTCTTTCTCAATCAGACCGGCCAGGGTGTTGGAGGCAAAGGCGCGCTCCCAGAAACGGCGACGATCGGAAATGGAAGAGAGCACCCGCTTGGCCTGGTCGCGCACCCGGCCGGAGAGCTCGGCCAGAGCGCCGAGATGGCGCGGCAGCAGGCTCTCGAGCCGCTCGCGCAACAGGCGCACCAGCACCGGCGCCTTGCCGCCGCTGGAGACGGCCACCATGATGGGGCTGCGATCGATGATGGAAGGGAAGATGAAGCTGGAGCGCTTGGGGTCGTCCACCACGTTGACGAACAGACCGAGCTGGTTGGCGCTCTGATAGACCAGCGCGTTCACCTCGAGATCGTCGGTAGCGGCCACCACCAGGATCTGGCCGGCCAGATGGGCCGGGGTGAAGCGCTCCGCCAGATGGGTGAAGCGACCGGAAAATTCCGTGAATTCGGGTTCCAGCTCGGGGGAGACCAAAGTCAGCCTGGCACCGGCCGCCAGCAGCAGGCGCGCCTTGCGCAGGGCCACTTCGCCCCCTCCCACCAGCAGCACCGGGCGACCGTCCAACTTGGCAAACATCGGCAAATAATCCATTTCGGCCCATCCCTCGGAACACGACTAATATGGGGCGACTATAGGCAGGGCTGCTTATCCCTCAAAATAATAAAAAATGCTTTTTAATGCGTTTTAGTAATTAACAAAGCCGTATGATGACAAAGGCGAAGCAAGGCGCTTGTGGTGCCAGGCGCAAGGCCATAGGCTAGTGAAAGTGTTTCATAAGGAGCTTAATAATGAATGAGTCATTGATTGTGCTGGGGATCTTCGTGTTTCTGGTGCTCGCGACCCTGAGCGCCGGCATCAAGATAGTGCCGCAGGGCTACAACTGGACCGTGGAGCGCTTTGGCCGCTACACCCGCACCCTGGTGCCGGGGCTCAACCTGCTGATCCCCTATGTGGACAGGGTCGGCCACAAGATCATCATGATGGAGCAGGTGCTGGACATCCCGGCGCAGGAGGTGATCTCCCGCGACAACGCCAACGTCACCATCGACGCCATCAGCTTCGTGCAGGTGGTGGACGCCCGCAAAGCCGGCTATGAAGTCAACGATCTCACCAGCGCCATCCGCAATCTGACCATGACCAACATGCGGACCGTGCTCGGCGCCATGGAGCTGGACGAGATGCTCTCCCAGCGCGACACCATCAACGAGAAGCTGCTACGCACCATGGATGCCGCCACCGCTCCCTGGGGCATCAAGGTGACCCGCATCGAGATCAAGGATGTACGTCCGCCGCTGGCACTGGTTGAAGCCATGAACGCCCAGATGAAGGCCGAGCGCCAGAAACGGGCCGAGGTACTGGAAGCCGAAGGGGTGCGCCAATCCAAGATCCTGAAAGCGGAAGGGGAGAAGCAGTCCCAGATCCTGAAAGCCGAGGGTGAGCGTCAGGCCGCCTTCCTCGCCGCCGAAGCGCGCGAGCGGGCCGCCGAGGCGGAAGCCAAGGCGACCCACATGGTCTCCAAGGCCATCGCCGAAGGGGATCTGCAGGCCATCAACTACTTCGTGGCCCAGAAATACACCGAGGCGCTGGCCCGCATCGGTGAAGGTCCCAACAGCAAGGTGGTGATGATGCCGCTGGAGGCGGGCAGCCTGATCGGCGCCGTCGCCGGCATGGCCGAGCTGTTCAAGGATGGCAAGGGCGGCAAGTCATGACAGCCCTGTTCGAGGGGCTGACCCACTGGCACTGGCTGGGACTCGGCTTCGCGCTGCTGGCCATCGAGGTGCTGGGCTCGGTGGGCTTTCTGCTCTGGACCGGCATCGCCGCGCTGGAAGTGGGCCTGCTGCTGCTGGTCTGGCCCTTCGGCTGGCAGGCGCAGCTGCTGCTGTTCGGCCTGCAATCCCTGCTCACCACCTGGGCCTGGTGGCGCTGGCAGCATCGCCGGGATCGCTCCAGCCGGGATGCCGCCGCCCCCATCAACGAGCGGATGCAGGGCTATCTGGGCCGCGAGCTGGTGCTGCTGGATGACGTGACTCAGGGGATGAGCCGGGTGCACCTGGACGACACAGCCTGGACGGTGCGCTGCAACCAGCCGCTGAGCGCCGGCAGCAAGGTGCGGGTAACGGGGCATGACTCCCATATCCTGCTGGTGGAGCCGCTGCCCTGACACAGGGGCAAGGCGCCATGACCGCCAACGACAAAGGGCTCCTCGGAGCCCTTTTTGCTGTCTTGCAAGCTGTGCCGACGGGCCTAGAAGGCGTCGCTGTCGAGGGCGGCGCGCAGCAGGTCCTTCCAGCTGATGATGCCGACCAGGGCGCCGTTTTCCAGCACCGGCAGGCAGGAGACGTTCTTCTCCAGCATCATCTTGACCCCGTCCCGCACCGTAAGCTGGGGGGCGATGGTGATGGGGTGGCGGCTCATGATCTGGTGGGCGCGCCGGTTGAGGGTCTCGGTATCGCGGCTCATCTCGGCCTCGGAGTCCAGATAGGGGCTGATGGCGCGGAACAGATCCCGGTCTGAAATGACCCCCACCAGCTCCTCCTCTTCCAGCACCAGCAGGTGGCGAAAGTGAGCCTGCTCGAAGATCTCCTTGATGACATTGAGCCGGTCATCCATGGAAACGGTGGCGACCCGGGTCGTCATGATGTCCCTGATAAGCATGCTAACCTCCCCAACCCTGACTGATTGCTCTGTTATGGCATGTTTTTGCCCCCCCAGCCAGTGGTTGCCCCCCGCCTCAAGTGCAAATCTGCGCCGTTTCACGTAAGATCCGCGCCAGTTTTTCTCCTCCATTTGAGCCAAGCAGACCAATCCATGATAGTTGCCAGTCAAATCGAACTGATCCGCGGCGGCCGCAAGCTGCTGGACAACGCCTCCGCCACCATTCATCCCGGCCACAAGGTGGGTCTGGTGGGCAAGAACGGCTGTGGCAAGTCCACCTTTTTTGCACTGGTACGGGGCGAGCTGGCCATCGACAGCGGCACCTTCAGCCTGCCCGCCGGCTGGCAGATTGCCGGCGTGGCGCAGGAGACCCCGGCGCTGGACTGCTCCGCCCTCGACTACGTGATCGACGGCGACAAGGAGTTCCGTGCGCTGGAGGCCCAGCTGGCCCAGGCCGAGCAGGATGACAACGGGCTGCTGGTGGCCGAGCTGCATGGCAAGCTCGACACCATCGGCGCCTACAGCATTCGTGCCCGCGCCGCCGAACTGCTGCACGGCCTCGGTTTCAGCGACGAGCAGCTGAGTTCGCCGGTGCGCAGCTTCTCCGGTGGCTGGCGCATGCGCCTGAACCTGGCCCAGGCGCTGCTCTGCCGCTCCGATCTGCTGCTGCTGGATGAACCGACCAACCACCTGGATCTCGACGCCGTCATCTGGCTGGAGAAGTGGCTCAAAGCCTATCAGGGCACGCTGGTGCTGATCTCCCACGACCGCGACTTCCTCGATTCGGTCATCAGCCGCATCATCCACATCGAGAACGGCAAGCTCAACGAATACACCGGCGGCTACTCCGACTTCGAACTGCAGCGCGCCGAACACCTGGCCCAGCAGCAATCCATGTACGAGAAGCAGCAGCGCGAGATGTCCCACATGCAGGCGTATGTGGACCGCTTCCGCTACAAGGCTTCCAAGGCCCGCCAGGCCCAGAGCCGGCTCAAAGCGATGGAGCGGATGGAGAAGATCCTGCCCGCTCACGCCGACTCCGAGTTCAGCTTCGAGTTTCGCGAGCCGTCGGCGCTGCCGACCCCGCTGATTGCCATGGAGAACCTCAGCGCCGGTTATGGCGACAAGGTGATCCTGGAGAAGATCAAACTCAACCTGGTGCCCGGTTCGCGCATCGGCCTGCTCGGTCGCAACGGCGCCGGCAAATCCACCTTCATCAAGATGCTGTCGGGCTCCAACCCGCCGCTCTCCGGCAAGCTCGAGGTGAGCGCCGGGGTCAGCATCGGCTACTTCGCCCAGCATCAGCTGGAGACCCTGCGCCTGGACGACTCGCCCCTCGATCATCTGGTGCGCCTCGCGCCGGACAAGACCGAGCAGGAGCTGCGCAACTACCTCGGCAGCTTTGGCTTTCACGGCGACAAGGCGCTGGACAAGGTGGCCCCCTTCTCCGGCGGCGAGAAAGCGCGGCTGGTGCTGGCCCTCATCACCTGGCAAAAGCCCAACCTGCTGCTGCTGGATGAACCGACCAACCACCTGGATCTGGAGATGCGCCATGCCCTGACCATGGCGCTGCAAGGCTTCGAGGGCGCCATGGTGGTGGTCTCCCACGACCGGCACCTGCTGCGTACCACCACAGATGACTTCTATCTGGTACACGGTGGTCGGGTCGAACCGTTCGACGGCGATCTGGACGACTACCACAAGTGGCTCGGCGAGCAGGAGAAAGAGGCCAACGCCAAACCGGACGACGGCCCTGTCTCCGCCAACTCGGCGGTGGCGCGCAAGGATCAGAAGCGGCGCGAGGCGGAGTTCCGGCAAGCGACCCGGCCGCTGCGTCAGAAGCTGGAGAAGCTCGAAACCAGCATGGAGAAACTGCAGGCCAAGCTGGCCGCGGTGGAAGAGCAGCTGGCCGATCCCGCCATCTACGAAGAGAGCGCCAAGCAGAAGCTCTCCGAGCTGCTCAAGTCCCAGGGCCCCATCAAGGAGGAGCTGGAAGGGGTGGAGCTGGAGTGGATGAGCCTCTCCGAAGAGCTGGAAACCATGGAGCAGGCCTTCCTTGCGTGACGAACAGCTGATGGCGAGCGAGCGGATCGCCGCCCACGAACTGCCGGGCCCGCTCGACTTCTGGCAGTGGAGTGGCGAGGTTTACGGCGCGCGCAGCCAAGACTGGCTCAGCGTGCAGGCGCAGGGGGGCAACGTCAACCTGGCCCTGTTGCTGCACCGGCTGGATCAGTGCGGGATCCCGGTCGATCTGACCGATCTGCAACCGGCGCTGGTGCAGACCGAGGCGGTGCTCGGCCCCTGGCGCACCCTGCGTTCGAGCGCCAAGGCGCGGCTCGGCGAGCAGGAGTATCAGGCAATGCTGGCCCACGAGCTGGAGCTGGAGCGGCTGCAACAAGGGGTGCTGCTGCAAACCCTGCGCAGCCTCACCCTGTTTCGCGGCAACAGCCGCAACCTGTTGAACTATCTATTGTTACTGGGGGCCCAGCAGGGCCCCCTCAGAGACCTAATATGCTGAGTTATCGCCACGCCTTTCACGCCGGCAACCACGCCGACGTGCTGAAACACGCCGTTCAGGCCCTGATCATCGAGTCCCTCAAGAAGAAGGAGAAACCCTTCATCGTGCTGGACACCCATGCCGGCGGCGGTCTCTACGACCTGCGCGGCGACTGGTCGCAGAAGAAGGCGGAATATGCTGACGGCATCGGCCGGCTGTGGGACGAGCGGGCCCAGTGGTCCACCATGGCGCCCTATCTCGGCGTCATCGAGGAGATGAACAGCGATGGCCAGCTGCACTACTACCCCGGCTCGCCGGAGCTGTCGCGTCGCCTCGCCCGCGAGCAGGACAAGCTGGCGCTGATGGAGCTGCACAACAACGAGGTGGAAGACCTGCGCGCCAACATGGGTTACGACCCCCGCGTCGCCGTCCACCATCGTGACGGCTTCGAGGGGCTGGTGGCCCTGCTGCCGCCCACCCCGCGCCGCGGCCTGGTGCTGATCGACCCGCCCTATGAGCTGAAGGAAGATTACTTCGCCGTGGTCGATACCCTGAAAAAGGCGCAAAAACGCTGGGCCACCGGCATCTACGCCCTCTGGTATCCCATCCTCGGGGAAGAGGCGGACAAGTCCCGCGACATGCTGCGCGCCATCAAGCGGGAGAACTTCGGCAACGTCCTGGTGGCCGAGCTGGAAGTGGCCGGCCAGACCAAAGATTGGGGCATGAACGGCTCAGGCATGCTGATAGTGAGCCCCCCCTGGCTGCTGGACGAGCAGATTGAAGCCTTCCTCAAACCCCTCTGTGCCAAGCTGGCGCAGGGCGCCGGCGCCCAGTACAAGGTCGAGTGGCTCAACAAGGTTGAAGCGTAACGCCTTGCATCACTCGCACACCGCCAAGGGCCTGCCACTGCAGGCCCTTTTTATTGACCATGACTGCCCGCCCCTGCCACGCTGGCAAGCCGCTCCGGCAGCCGGCTCGCCAGCCAGTCGATGGCCATTCTGGTCTTGAGCGGCAGGTGCGGGCTGTGGGGCCAGAGGGCATTGATGGGATAACGCCTGCCCTTGAGCGAGCCCAGCACTTCGCACAGCTCGCCCCGCTCAAGGTGCGGGCGCGCCAGCCAGCTCGGCAACCAGGCCAGGCCAAAGCCCGCGATGGCCGCCTGGGTGATGGCGTGCAGATCGTCGAGCTGCAGGCGCCCCGTCGGCCGCACCGATTGCCACTGGCCATCCAGCTGCCACTGCCACGCCAGCACCCGCCCCTGTCGCAGATAGGCGATGCCCTCGTGCTCGGTCAGATCCGCCAACGTCATCGGTTCGCCCCGCTCGGCCAGATAGCTGGGCGCGGCGCAGAGCGTCATGCCGTGCTCGCCGAGCCGGCGCGCCGCCAGATCCAGGCTGTTCGGCGGCTCACCGTTGCGGATCACCAGATCGAGCCCCTCCTCCACCAGATCCACCTTGCGATCGCTGAACGACAGCGACAGCGCCAGCCCGGGATGGGCCTGTGCCAGCTCCAGCAGCAGGGGCGCCACGCACAGCTGGCCGAACAGCACCGGCATGGAGACCTTGAGGCTGCCGTTGAGGGTGAGCTTGTTGCTGGCCAGCGCCGCCTCGCCGAGGCGCACCTCCTCCAGCGCCCGCAGGCAGTGACGATGGAACAGCGCCCCCTCCTCGGTCAGGCTCTGGCTGCGGGTGGTGCGGTGAAACAGCTGGACGCCGAGACGCTGCTCGAGCCGGGCAATCCCCTTGCCCACCGCCGAGCGGGTGAGGTGGAGCCGCTCGGCGGCCTGAGCGAAACTGCCCGCCTCCACCACGCTGGCGAACAGATCGAGGCCATTGAGGCTGTTTACCATCTATTGCATACCTTGTGGAACCAATATGGCGAAATAGTATCAGCACTGCGGAAAAAAATGACTGATAAGCTCCCTCCATCCCCACATTTGTCAGATGGAGTTCACCTCATGAGTCAGATCCTGCTGCTGCAATCCAGCCTCAACGGCCCCGAGTCCCGCACCAACCAGTTGATGGAGCGCTTTCTGCAAGCGCGCCGGGAGCAGGGCCACCAGGACCAGGTGGTGGTACGCGACCTGCCCGCCCTCACCCTGCCGCCACTGGACAGCGCACTGTTTCACGCCCTGCGGGGGGCCGAGCCGACCAGCGAGGCCATCCGCCAGGCGGTGGCGCTGTCGGACCAACTGATTGCCGAACTCAAGGCCGCCGACCTGCTGCTGATCGGCGCCCCCATGTACAACCTCAACGTGCCGACCCCGCTCAAGAACTGGTTCGATCTGGTGGCGCGAGCCAGGGTCACCTTTCGCTACACCGACAGCTACCCCATGGGGCTGGTGGAGGGGGTAAAAGCCCTGGTGTTCAGCAGCCGCGGCGGCGTGCATCAAGGACAGGCAACGGATGCGGTCACCCCCTACCTCGAGTCCGTGCTCGGCCTGATGGGCATCGTGCAGGTGGAGTTCGTCTACGCGGAAGGGATGGACCTGCGCCCCCACGGGGCGGAGCAGGGCATGCGCCAGGCCCATGAGCGGATCGCCACCCTCAGCCGGTGAGCCCCTCCCCCCGCCTCTTGCCACCCCAACCGGCAGCTGCGCGGGAGACGCGCAAATAAAAAAGCCCCGTCACGGGGCTTTTTCCATACCGGCCAACCTCACGTTTTGCCCGGGAGATCCCGCCAGAGCGCCAGAATAAGCAGCGCCAGCAGGGCGAAAGGCGGGGCCAGACTGAGCAGCATGCACAGCACGGTGATCAGCACCGGATGCTCGCTCTTGCGGCGGGCCAGTCGCCAGGCCACGACGCCGACGATGATCATCAGCAACAGGATGAACTGCCCCATCAGGGTGGCGTTGATATTCATATGCATGAAAGCTCCTTTTTCATGGCAAAGGCTCACTCTAGCGCCGTTGAAGCCCCAGGCAACTCCCAATCCGGTGAGGGAGTTCTCACTTGATAGGCCCTCCCTATCCAATCATTAGATGAGAATGGTTTTCATTTGATGTAATTTCAGGGGATACTCTGTTCATCACCAGAGGGAGCCGCCATCATGAAAAAGACCATCAGCTTTGCCGTTTTGCACTTCACCGTGGCCTTCACCGTGGCTTACCTGCTGACCGGTGAACTGCTCACCGCCAGCCTGATTGCTCTGATCGAGCCCGCCGTCAACACGGTCGCCTTCTACTTCCACGATCTCGGCTGGCACAAGCTCAAGCCCCACCACAGCCTGCAGGCCAAGACCAGCAGCTTCGCCCTGGTGCACTTCTCGGTGGCCTTCGGCGTCGCCTACCTGCTGAGCGGCGAGCTGCTCACCGGCGGCGTGATGGCGATGATCGAGCCTGCCATCAACACGGTCGTGTTCTTCTTCCACGAGCGGCTGTGGCGCGCCCGCCAGCAGCTGGCTCTGGCCTGAGGGAGGGGCTGCGGCCCTTCCCCGCGTTTGAACAAACTTCTCTCCCCCGGCCAGGGGACCACTCCCTGCCGTACTGACCAATTTGTTGATCCCGCCCCAACATTTATCACCTCGCCCTTCCCCTGCGCCCCTCTCTCGCTACCATACCCGAATGGCAATCCAAGCCTCGTCGGAGTCACCCATGAGCCCTCTCCGCCATCCCCGTTGGTTACAAAGCAGCAGACTGGAGGCTGAAATTCAGGGGCGGTAGCCATGTTATCGGCTTGCCAACTCCTGCCGATCACGGCAAGGAGTCGGCCAGCGACTCATCCACAACATGCAAAGCAAGGTGGTGTATGGAAACACAAACATTGCATCGCGGCCGACTGATCGACCATCTCCAGCTGGTGGTGCAAGACCTGGCTGCCAGCCAGCGTTTTTACACAGCCGCACTGGCCGCCCTCGATATTCCCATAGGCGGCGCCGGTGAGGGTTACTTCTGGGCAGACGAGTTGTTTGTCACCGCCATCGACAGCCCGGCGGCGCTGGGGACATTGACCGGCCGCCATCATCTCGCCTTTCAGGCACAAGACAGGGCCATGGTGGATCGCTTCTATCAGGCAGCGCTGGCCAATGGGGGCCAGGACAACGGCGCCCCCGGCGAGCGCAATTATCACCCCGGCTATTACGCCGCCTTTGTGCTCGACCTAAATGGCAATAATATAGAATCAGCTTGACTCCAACTCACATAAATAAATTTGTGAACGGCAGGTTACATTTAAATAATTAAGGTTTGTATATAAAAACCTTCTAAGCATCACTTAAAAAGGTTAAGCATGAGTAATACAGAAGAAAGAATAAACCAAGAATGGATCACTCTTAATGCAATTCGTGGAATGACGAAAATTGCATCAAAAGGGAGTATGACAAAATCGACATATGATAATGCTTTGGATCTAGGTGGAGCTCTATATCCAGATTTATTAGGCCCAGAAAATAGTTTATTAAAAAGAGACCGAGAGAGTGATACAACAAAAGAGTATCGTCAAAAAGCAGAATTAAAATCCATAAGAGATGGCTATAATATATCAGCTCTAGATTTAGTGCTAACAGACATAGAGGATTATGAATCTTTAATTGCTACAGCTCAAATAAATAAAGATGAAAAAAGAATAGACCAACTAAAGAGACGACTAGCTCAACTTAACACAGCAAAAAAAGAATTAGATATGGATGCACACTCCGAAAATCAGTTAATATTTCGGGATGCATATAATGTAGATAGAGATCTACCTGAATTATCAAAAGGTCATGCACATAGAGACTTTCAACTTCCCGATGGGAATTATCTTCGCCTTCGAGTTCTTCATCCAGAAAAAACTGAATACATTACTGGTGCTGATATAATTTATGAACGTCATAACAACGAAACTGGTACAGTCAGTATCGTTATCGTTCAATACAAAATATGGACAGATAAAAAACTATATCTTTCTGATGATAGAATGAAATGTCAAATAGAAAAAATGAGAGCTTTCGTATGTAATAAAGAAATCTGCCAGCAGAATTCTGAAAAAGAGTATAGATTCCCATGCTGCTCCGGCTTTATAAGACCTACAGATAAATTACAAAAATCAGACCAAAAATTCATTTCATCAGGAGAACACCTTCCAATATGTCAAATTGAAAAATGTAAATCTAAAGGACCTCAAGGAGCTGACATTCTTGAATATGAAAAAATAAAAGACACATCTCTTTCATCTGAACTATTTGAGCATTTGTTTAATCGTGGGAAAATTGGCTCGAGAAACTTAACTTACCAGGAGCTAAAGGAGTTATATGCTGACGCAGCTATTATTAATGCACATGATACCGTTGTGATTTATGCCCAAGAGTTTTAAATCATAGACAATACAGCCCGTAGGTTCGAATAGCGTAGCGTATTCGGACAATCGCAAATAACCCACCACGAAATAAAAAAGGATCGGAAGATCCCCTTGCGGGGTTGATATCGACCGTCTTGAGACAACCCAAGGTGCGCCGATGCCACTATAAGCTGGATTTATAGGTTTTCCTCTGATGACCCAGCTTTTGCATATAGAGGTTATCACCAGCCTATAAGCATCTGACAGCGCCCACTTACTGGCCGCTGGGCCCTTGCTATATATTCTCCCACTTCTACGACACGCCGAGGAGGCGTTGATATGCAGTCACAGACTCACACCTTTATGATCAATGGCAGTCCAATGCCCTGCCTGCAGGCCGGTTCCGGTGAGCCGCTGCTGCTGATCCACGGCGCGCTGGCCAACCATACCCTCTGGCTCGAACATATCGAGCAGCTCTCACAGCACTACACCGTCTATGCCCCCACCCTGCGCCACTTTGGCGAAGCGGGCAAAGAGGGGCCTTTCGGCCTTGAAACCCATGCCGACGATCTGCTGGCGCTGCTGGCACAGCTGGCGTGTGGGCCTGTCCATCTGGTCGGCTGGTCTTATGGGGCGGATGTAGCGTTGACGGTCGCATTGCAAGCTCCGGAGCGCGTCCGAAGCCTCTATCTGGTGGAGCCGGGCTGCCCTGGGGTGCTGGATGAGCAGGGGCTCGCCGCCTTTATGACCGATGCCGGCGCCATGTTCGGCCCCGTGTTTGGTCAGGTTGAAGCTGGGCAGTTGCAAGAGGCGGTGGCCACCCTGATCGATGGCTCGGGGGACCGCCCAGGCTACTTTGCCGCACAACCCCTCAAGTGGCAGCAGGCCCAACTGGCGGAGGCCGCCAGCCTGCCCAAGCAGCTGAGCCAGAGCGAGCGGCCGGATTGGTCGCCGTCGCGCCTTGCCGCGCTCAGCGTGCCCACCTGCATCGTGCAGGGCGCGCAGACCAGAGCGCTGTTTGCGCAAGTGTGCGAGGCCCTTGGCAACGCCATCCCCGCCTGCCAGCGCCTGCAGGTGGCGGATGTCGGCCATCTCTACCCCATCGAGCAGCCCGCGCTGTTTGTGCAGCTGCTGCAGCGCTGGCTCGCCGCGCAAGGGTAAACAGAGACCCTTGCCGACCGGCCTGCTCTGCACACAGCCGCGCAGCAGACTATGTCAGCCTGAGCGCCATAAAAAAGCCCCGCATCGCGGGGCTTTTTGTTATCGGCAGTAGCCGACTCAGTTGACTGCAACCGGCTGACCCAGCGCATCCGGCGGGGTCTGGAACTCGCGCTCGGCGTCGTCGAAGCGCTCCAGCATGGCCTTGGAGGGGGCCTTGTCCAGCAGGCTGAACACCACGATGGCGAGTCCGGAAAAGAGGAAGCCAGGGATGATTTCATAGAGCCCCAGCCAGCCGAACTGCTTCCAGACGATGACGGTCAGGGCGCCCACCAGCATGCCCGCCAGGGCGCCGTTGCGGGTCATCCGCGACCAGAGCACGGAGAGCAGCACCACGGGGCCGAAGGCGGCGCCAAAGCCGGCCCAGGCGTAGCTCACCAGCCCCAGCACCCGGTTCTCCGGGTTCATGGCAACGCTGATGGCGATGAGCGCGATCACCAGCACCATGGCACGCCCGACCCACACCAGCTCCTGCTGGGAGGCGTTCTTGCGCAGGAACGGCTTGTAGAGATCCTCGGTGATGGCGCTGGAGCAGACCAGTAGCTGGCAGCTGAGGGTACTCATCACCGCCGCCAGGATGGCGGAGAGCAGCACGCCGGCGATCCAGGGGTTGAACAGGATCTTGGAGAGCTCGATGAAGACCCGCTCCGGGTTGCCGGTGACGCCGGCCGCCTGCTCGGTGAAGGTGGAGAAGTAGGCCAGGCCGAAGAAGCCGATGGCCACGGCGCCGCCCAGGCAGAGCACCATCCAGGTCATGCTGATGCGGCGGGCATTGGCCATGGAGTGGTGGGAATCCGCCGCCATGAAGCGCGCCAGGATGTGGGGCTGGCCGAAGTAGCCCAGACCCCAGGCCATCAGCGAGATGATGGCGATGAAGTCCAGGTTCTTGAACATGTCGAGGTTGCTGGCGTTCTGCGCCGCCACCTGCACCATGGCGGTGTCGATGCCGCCCACCGCGATGATGACGAACACCGGGGTGAGGATCAGGGCGAAGATCATCAGAGTGGCCTGCACCGTATCGGTCCAGCTCACCGCGAGGAAGCCGCCGAAGAAGGTGTAGGTGATGGTGGCCGCGGCGCCGACCCAGAGGGCGGTGTCATAGCTCATGCCGAAGGTGCTCTCGAACAGGCGGGCACCGGCCACCACGCCGGAGGCACAGTAGATGGTGAAGAACAGCAGGATCACCAGGGCGGAGAGGATGCGCAGCACCCGGCTCTTGTCCTCGAAGCGGTAGGTGAAGTAGTCCGGCAGGGTCAGGGCGTTGCGGTTCTTCTCGGTATGCACCCGCAGCCGGCCGGCGACCCAACGCCAGTTGAGGTAGGCCCCCAGGGTGAGGCCGATGGCGATCCAGCTCTCGGAGATGCCGCCGATGAAGACGGCGCCCGGCAGGCCCATCAAGAGCCAGCCGCTCATGTCGGAGGCGCCGGCGGAGAGGGCGGTCACCCAGCTCCCCATCCGGCGGCCGCCGAGAATGTAGTCGTCAAAGTTGCGGGTGGCGCGATAGGCGATAAAGCCGATCAGGACCATCCCGAGGATGTACACCAGAAAGGTGATGAGCATGGGTGTGCTGGCTGTCATTCAAAACTCCGTTATGTGACGTGTGTACCCGTTCTGACGACGGGCTCTTCCTTAAAAAAACCGCCCTAGCTTAATCAGCAGATCCCATGACCTCAACCTTTTTTAACAAACAGAAAACACAATATAAACGTTTCATCTTTAACCAACAGACCAGCTTTACCCCGTTCTGCCAGATTTTATCCTGACGCAGCAACTGCTTATCCGCCGGACACGATCAGTGGCACAGTCCCGCCACGGCCGCAAAAAAAAAGCCCCGACCAGAGGTCGGGGCCATGTCGGCAGGCACCAATCAGCGATTGATCGCGATCGGCATGCCGCTGCGCTGCTCCAGCGCCTGCTTGACCAGCTGGGAGTCGCTGTCGGCGTGGGCGATGAAGCGGGTCACCGCCGGGGTCATCGGCAGCGGCGCAGGCAGGCTGGAGTTGAACTCCTCCTGATTGCGGGAGAGCGGCTGATGCACTTCCAGGTAGCGGCGACCATCCGGCTCGACGCTGGCCTTGATCGGCTGGTTGACGAACTGCACGCGGGTACCGACCGGCACCTTCTTGAACAGGTACTCGATGTCGTCGTTGCGCAGGCGCACGCAGCCGTGGCTCACCCGCAGGCCGATGCCGAACTGGGCGTTGGTGCCGTGGATGGCGTACATCTTGCCGATGTAGAGCGCGAACAGCCCCATGGGGTTGTCCGGGCCGGCCGGCCATACTGCCGGCAGGCTCTCGCCACGGGCAGCATATTCGGCATGCATCTTGGCGGTCGGGGTCCAGGTCGGGCCCGCCTTCTTGCGCTGCACGCTGGTCACCCAGTTTTCCGGGGTGTCGGTACCGAGCTGGCCGATGCCGATGGGCAGCACTTCCACCACCTTCTTGCCTTTCGGGTAGTAGTAGAGGCGCATCTCGGCCACGTTCAGCACGATGCCTTCACGGGGCGCATCCGGCAGGATCAGCTGGTGCGGCACGATCAGCTTCTCGCCGGTCTGCAGCAGCAGGGGATCCGCCTTGGGGTTGGCCTCCAGCATGTTGGTCAGCCCCAGCTGGAATTTGGCGGCGGCGGCCTCCAGCGGCTGGCCGTTTTCTTCGGCCGGGACCACGTATTCCAGATTTTCACCCACCAGGCGGCTGTTGGCCGCAGGCAGGGCGTATTCAACAGCGAGCGCAGGCGCGGCGCCCAAGAGGAGGCTGCAGCACAGCGCGGCCGCAGTAGTGTGGAGGAGCTTCATAACTTTCCTGTAATGGATGACGTGGTTCAAAACTCTGGGCTGACCCGGGAGCGGCGGGCGATCCGGGGGGCGAAGAGAAGGCCGCCATTTTTCTCCTCTGCCGGGCAAATTTCAACTGACAAGTGGCGGCGGGTCGGCGATTAATATCGCTTTTTTTATCCGCCGCCAACCCCTGCCGGTCGGTCGTTTACCCCTTTTGCCAGGCGCGCATATCGTAACCTGTGGGAGATTGGTGCAACCGCAGATGAAATTGCTCAATGATGGCAAAGATGTGGTCGAAAATGTCGGCCTGGATCCCTTCGTAATCGGCCCAGGCGGTGGTCGCCGTGAAGCAGTAGATTTCCAGCGGCAGGCCGTCCGAGGTCGGTGCCAGCTGGCGCACCATCAGGGTCATGTCCTTGCGAATGCCGGGGTGGGCGCGCAGGTAGGCGTCCAGATAGGCGCGCAGGGTGCCGAGGTTGGTGAGGTGGCGGCCGTTGATGGGGCAGCTGATGGCGTCGCTCAACTGCTGGTTGTAGGCGCTCAGCTCCTGCTCCTTGCGGCTCAAATAGGGCGCCAGCAGCTGGGCCTGCTTGAGCTGCAGCTGCTCGTCCGCCGTCAGGAAGCGCACGCTGGTCATGTCGATGTTGACGCTGCGCTTGATGCGGCGCCCACCCGACTCTGTCATTCCCTGCCAGTTCTTGAAGGAGTCGGAGATGAGGGCATAGGTGGGGATGGTGGTGATGGTCTTGTCCCAGTTCGACACCTTGACCGTGGTGAGGCCGATGTCGGTCACCTCGCCGTCGGCGCCGTACTTGTCCATCTGCAGCCAGTCACCGACGCTCAGCATCCGGTTGGCGGAGAGCTGGATGCCGGCCACCAGGCCGAGGATGGGGTCCTTGAACACCAACATCAGCACTGCGGTCATGGCACCCAGACCGCTGAACAGGAACAGCGGCGACTTGCCGAGCAGCAGGGCGATCATCAGGATGCCCACCAGGATGCTGCCCACCAGTTTCACCCCCTGGAAGATGCCGCGCAGGGGCAGATCCCGCCCGAGCCGGGTGTAACGGCTTACCGACAGCATGCAGTCGAGCAGGGCAAACAGGGAGAGCAACAGGAACAGCAGGATCCAGAGCTGGGCCACCATCTCGATCAGTTGCAGGCTGTCGGAGTTGCGCGGCAGCCAGATCTCGGCCTGACCGAGCAGCACGGCCCCCTGCAGCACGAAGGCGAGCCGGTAGAACAACCGCTGCTGCAACTGGGGCGGCAGCCACACCTGCTTGGTCTTGCCAAGCACCCCCACCAGCCGCACCAGCAGTACCCGGTGCAGCAGCATGTGCAGCAGCAGCGAGGTGAGCACGATAAAGCCGAGGGCGATCACCAGCCCCATCATGCCGGTTACCTCCAGCCCGAGCCCGGCCAGCCAGCGAAAAAACATCTCCTTCATCCCATCCTCCTGTGCGTGAAACTGCGGTCAGGGTACGTATCTGCCACCCCATGTCAAATGACAGCCGGCGCCACGGCCGCCACAAACGACAACGCCCGGCAGGGGCCGGGCGTTGTCTGGGAGCGAGGGGGCGTTAGCCGACCAGGCTCAGGGCATCGCGGGCGATGACCAGCTCTTCGTTGGTGGGCATCACCAGCGCCAGGCGGCTGCCTTCGGCCGTGATGGGGCCTTCACCGCCCAGTACCGCGGCGTTGTTGGCTTCCTTGTCGATCTTGAAGCCGAACAGGGCCAGACGGGCCAGCACCATCTCGCGCACCATGGCGGCGTTTTCACCGATACCACCGGTGAACACCAGGGCGTCCAGACGACCATCCATGGCGGCAGCGTAGGCGCCGACATACTTGGCCACCCGGTAGGTGAACACGTCCAGTGCGCGCTTGGCACCGGCGTCGGTGGCGTAGTTGGTGGTGACGTAGCGGCAGTCGCTGCTCGCCTCGGTCATGCCTAGCAGGCCGGACTCGCGGGTCAGGGTGTGGTTGATCTGCTCCACGCTGTAACCGAGCTGGTCGTGCATGAAGAAGACTACAGCGGGGTCTATGTCGCCGGAGCGGGTGCCCATCGCCAGCCCTTCCAGCGGGGTCAGGCCCATGGAGGTGTCGACGGATTCGCCGCCACGGATGGCACAGACGGAGGCACCGTTACCCAGGTGGCAGTTGATGATGTTGAGCTCGGAGAGCGGCTTGCCCAGCGCCTTGGCGGTCTCTTCCGCGATGAAGCGGTGGGAGGTGCCGTGGGCGCCGTAACGACGGATGCCGTTCTCTTTGTAGAGCTTGTAGGGCAGCGCGTAGAGGTAGGCTTCCTGTGGCAGGGTCTGGTGGAAGGCGGTGTCGAACACGGCCACGTTCTTCTCTGCCAGCGCCGGGAACACCTTGAGCGCGGCACGGATGCCGATCAGGTGCGCCGGGTTGTGCAGGGGGGCGAACGGAATGGCGGCTTCGATGCCGGCAATCACGCCGTCATCGATGCGAACGGAACGGGAGAACTGCTCGCCACCGTGCACGATGCGGTGACCGATGGCCACCAGCTGCTCGGCCAGGGTCGGATCCTGCGGCAGGATGTGACCCACGATGTGATCGAGGGCCTCCTGGTGCGCGGCGCCCGCGCCCAGCATGGCTTCGCCCTTGACCCCGTGGAGTTTCCATTTGATACGTGCATCATCCAGATTGAAGCATTCGGCCAGGCCGGACAGCATGTCCTCACCTGTTTCGGCGTCCATTACGGCAAATTTCAGGGAAGAGCTACCGCAGTTAAGGATCAATACCAACTTGCTCATGTTCTACATCTTCCTGTGCTTCGGCTTTATGCCGACAGTGTCGTGTCATCCAAAGTGGATGGGATTCCCCTGCCGGGGGCTTATGGTCGCAGGAAAGTGCGCCCAATTTTTCAATATGTTAAGTGCAAATCCGGATGATTCCGGACACTCGTCTCAGCCAGGCTGCGCCAGCGGTCACAGGCCGGCCAGCAGATCCCGGTGCACCTTGACCACCAGCTTCTTCACCTGAGCCGGCTGGTTGGGGGTACAGAGGGGGCGATGCAGTTCTCCCGGCCAGAAGATGGCGAAGTCGCCGGGCTGCAACGCCAGATAACTGGTCTGTTCGTCCTCGACGAACCAGAGGTCGGGATGGGGATGATCGGCGCCTTCGGCAACATAGCCATGGGGCCCGACCCCGATCCACTCTTCACCACGCAGCAGCAGCTGGATGTCCAGATACTGCTGATGGAACTCGCCACGGCGATCCGCGGCCGGCTCGGTCAGCTCTTCGCTCACCAGGCAGAACAGCTTGAGACCGTCGATCTCCTGCTTGCCGAGCGGCGCCTGCAGCCACTGTTCTACGCTTTGCACCACCTCGACCATGATGCGGTCCAGCGGGGCGGGCAGCGGCGTGCGCTGCAGGGTGTTCAGACTGCCGGTGATCATGGCGCTTCCTTAGGTGTATTCAGGCGACATCTTAGCCGCAAAATGAAAAAGGACCCTGTTGAGGTCCTTGTGTCACACCGCCTGCAATCCGTGCAGACAGGGATAGAGCATTTGCTCGTATCAAGCGGGATGAGTGCACTGTTACACACTCATCCGCGGCTTGCCAAGAGGCGCAAGCGCGTTCGCCCAGTGATCGTACCAGCTGAAACAATATTATTCACTACTCCAGCACCGTCGACTTTGACCAGACGCAAAAACGGGAGCATCTGCTCCCGTTTTTTTCACGCAACCGGTTTCATTCAAGCCTTGCCGGCGTTCTCCACCGGCTTGGCGTACATGGCGCGCCAGATGGCCTTGTGCTCTTCCGGCACCTCCGACTGACGGCTCAGGAAGGCAGCCTGCTCGATGGTGTTGGCCTTGCCGGACACATCTGCAGCCAGGTAGTTGCCCGGGAAGAGGCGGTAGTTGCCCCAGATCGCCTTGTCGATGAGCGCGGCCAGTTCATCCGGATCGCTGAAGCCCTCGGTGATGGGGGCACCGAAGGAGACGTGTACCCGCCCCTTCTGGCCAACGATGCCGGCGACGATGCTCTCGATGTCCTCGAACTCGCCCTTCTCGTAGCTGCCGTTGACCGACTTCTCGTACAGCTCGCGCGCCTTGGCCTTGTCGGTGGGATCCAGCTCATAGCTGATGCTGACCGGCACGATATTGAGGCTGCGCATGTAGTCGACGAACTCGATCTTCTGCTTCTTGCCGTCCACGTAGAACATCTTGAGGATGGCCGGATCTGTCTTGTCATCGCCGTTCTTGGCACGCCCTTCCTTCTGGGCGATCCAGATGGAGTGGCCTTCGTGCACCGACTGACCGATGTAGGCGGACAGCTCGCCGAGCGCCTTCATCATCTCCCGCGGCCCCTTGGCGGAGCGCTTGACGATGAAGCTCTTGTTGAGCTTCATCAGCTCGGTGGCGCAGGGTTTGCGCAGCAGGTTGTCACCGATGGCAATGCGCACGGTATCGAAACCATGGGTGTGCAGCCCCCAGTTGACGAACGCCGGATCCATGGCGATGTCCCTGTGGTTGGAGACGAACAGGTAGCCCTGCTCCTTTTTCAGATGCTCGAGCCCGGAGAAGGTCACCCCCTGGGTGGAGGTGGCGATCATCCGGCTCATGTAGCGGGTCACCCCCATCTGCACCTGATGGATGGTGGTCACCTTGGACCACTTGTAGCGCAGGAACTGGCGGATCAGCGGGCGGATGGCCCAGCCCAGCCAGCTCATCAGGGAGCCGAAACGATACTTGGCGATGGCGCCGACAAATTCATCATCCCGGATCAGCCGTTCGATGGCTGCCGGCACTTCCTCATCGCGGTAGGGGCGAATGTCCGCGAATCTATCTACTTCAGTCACAGTGTCAGCCTTGCAGGTAAGGAGTCGCGGCCAGCGCGCGCTGGCCGGAAAATTCAGGGCGCAATTTTACACGCTTTTATGCCGAGGGGTATGTGGCGTGCGTAGATAGTGAGATCTGACCAGTGAAATGAATAAATGGCCCCGTTCGGACCATCCTTTTTTACTCTTCCACCGTGAACGAGAGCATCATGCCGGTATCCTCGTGCTCCAGCAGATGGCAGTGAGCCATGTAGGCCCGCTCCTTGGGCGCCGTGTGATCGAAACGCACCAACACCTCGCTGCACCCGCCCTCCACCTTGACGATATCCTTCCAGCCGGCGCGATGCGGGGCCACCGGCTGACCGTTCTCACTGAGGATCCGGAAGCGGGTGCCATGGATATGGAAGGGGTGCAGCATCATGTCCCCCTCCCCCGAAATGATCCAGCGCTCGGTGCGGCCGCGCTTGACCGCAAACTGCGGGTCGTTCATGGCGAAGGGCTGGCCGTTGATGCGGTTGCCGCCGTGCAGATCCAGCGGCTTGGCACTGCCCTTGTCCTCCTGCATACCAGCCATGGTGTCGTGCTGCATCCCCCCAGCTGGCATGGCCATGTCGCCATGATCCATCCCCGCCATCCCGTCGCCTTGCCCGTCCATCTTCATCCCGGCCATGGCGCCCGTATCGCCGTGGGCCATGCTCATACCCGCCATGGCGCCGTGGCCGTAGCGGCTCATCAGCGCCTGCATCCCCTGCCGATCCAGCTCGGGATCCATCGACAGGGTCAGGGTGCGGCTCAGCAAGCCTTGGGTGGCGGGCAGCGCCGGCAGCCGGGCCAGGCTGTCCGGCAAGCGTCCCTTGCCCTCGATGAGGGAGGGCCGGATCCGCAGCAGCGGCAGGGCCGCATCGAACGGCGCCAGGGTCATTCCCATCTGGCGTACCGGCAGGGTGAGCAGGTCGAACGCCTTGCCATTGCGGGCATCCACCATCACCTCGAAGCGCTCCCCCGGCAGCAGCGCCAGCTCGCTCAGCGCCACCGGCTCCGCCAGCAGGCCGCCATCGCTGCCGATCACATACAAGGGGCGGCCGTCACTGGTCGCCAGCGTGAGGGAGCGGGCATTGCAGCCGTTGAGCAGCCGCAAGCGCAGCCAGCCACGAGGCGCGTCGTGGGTCGGATAAACGGCGCCGTTGGTCAGCATCAGATCGCCGAACCAGCCGACCGCGGCGCTCATCACGTCCAGCTGGTAGTCCACCTGATCCCGCCCATCGAGCCGTTTGTCCTGCAGCACCAGCGGGATGTCGTCCACGCCCCAGCGCTGGGGCAGCGGCAGCCGCAAGCTCTCCTCGTCGTCGAGGATGAAAAGCCCGGCCAGCCCCATGGCCACCTGATGGCCGGTCTGCCCGTGGGTGTGGGGGTGATACCAGCAGGTGGCCGCCGGCTGCTCGATGCGAAACGCTGCCTGCCACTCTTTGCCGGAAGGGATGCTGGCCTGCGGGCCGCCATCGGCGGTGCCGGGCACCTCCAGCCCGTGCCAGTGCACCGTGGTGGTCTCCGCCAGCTGGTTGGCGACCCGGACTCGCACCGCCTGCCCCTGACGGGCACGCAAAGTGGGGCCGAGCAGGTTGCCGTTGTAGCCCCAGCTATGGGTCGGCTGGCGTCGCCACTGCATCTGGCCCGGCTGGGCCCTGAGCTGGAACACGCCGCTGGCATCCGCCTCCAGCAGCGCAGGAATCGGCAGGGCTGAGCGCTCGGCGGCAACCGCCCGGCCCCACCAAGGCAGGGCACCGGCGATACCGACGGCGGTGGAGAATTTGAGAAAATCGCGACGCTGCATGAGTCGTTCCTCGTTGGCCAAAGCGGACCTTCAGCCTAAGCAGCAACCCTGCGGCAAGGTCAAGCCCTGCCGAGCCGGCGGCCGGACAATGTCTGGCTTATCCGCTTGCCAGCAGAGCCATGGTCATCAAGCCAGCGCCAGCCAGGCTCACCGCCGCCTCGACGTGGATCGCCATGGTTGTGTCGTAGAGCGGCACCGTGGTGCGGCATATTCCAACCCACTATCTGCCCCACCTGCTTGCCAGCAGGCCCCTGTCGTCAAGCCAGCGCCAGAGTGACTGCCGCCTCGGCGTGAATGGCGGTGGTATCGTAGAGCGGCACCGCAGCCTCGGCCTCCCCCACCAGCAGGGCTATCTCGGTGCAGCCGAGGATCACCGCCTGGGCGCCCGCGTCGGCCAGCGCGCTGATGATGGCCAGATATTCGGCCCGCGATGCATCGCGAATGTCGCCAAGGCACAGCTCGTCATAGATGATGCGGTGCACCCGCTCCCGCTGCGCCTCGCCGGGCACCAGCACCTCCAGCCCGAATTTGTCCTGCAGGCGCCCCTTGTAGAAATCCTGCTCCATGGTGAAGCGGGTGCCGAGCAGGCCGACCCTTTGGATCCCGTCCGCTTGCAGCTGACGCGCGGTGGCATCAGCGATATGGAGCAGCGGGATGTCGATGGTGGCCTCGATCTCGGGCGCCACCTTGTGCATGGTGTTGGTGCCGATCAGCAGAAAGTCGGCGCCGCCGGCCTGGATGGCCCGCGCCTCGGCCGCCAGCAGGCGGGCGGTGGCGGGCCAGTCCCCGATGTGCTGCAGCCGCTCTATCTCGGCAAAGTCGACGCTGCTCAGCAGCACCCGCGCCGAGTGCAGGCCACCGAGCCGCTCGCGCACGCCCCGGTTGAGCGCCTGATAGTAGCTGACGGTGGACTCCCAGCTCATGCCACCCAGCAGACCGATACATTTCATGGGACCTCCTTGTGTAAAACGATCATGCAAACCGAGTGTGTGAATCGATCGCGCAAACCGAGCAGAGGGCAGCGCGCTTCATGGCACAGCCCCGTGAATAAAAAAGGCCCCGCAGGGCCAACAAGACAGCCGGTAAAGGCCCGGGCGCAGGCCCGGACTAAATCCAGATCATCAGCACGCAGGCCGCCGTGGCGACCCCCATGCCGAGATTGAAACGACGCCAGCCTCTGGCGGTGCGGATGAGGCGGCGCACCTGGGCACCGAACAGCACCCAGAAGGCCCCAGTATAGAGGCCGGTCACGAAGAAGATGCCGAGCACCCAGATGGCGGAGGGCCAGTAGGCCTCCCCCGCCAGGGTGAAGCCGCTGATGGCGGAGAGCGCCATCATCCACGCCTTGGGGTTGAGCAACTGCAGCATGGCCCCCTGATGGGCCGGGATCAGCGGCCGGTTGCCCTCGGCCGGGCCGCTGGCGGTCGCCACCTTCCAGGCCAGCCAGAGCAGGTAGGCCGAACCGATGAGCTTGAGCCCGTCGTGCAGCAGCGGCAGCTGCTCGAACATCACCCCCAGCCCCAGCGCCGTGGCCAGGATCATCAGGTTGATCCCCCCCACCACCCCCACCAGCAGGGGCACGCTGCGGCGAAAGCCCTGGGCCGCACCGGCGCTGGTGAGCAGCATGTTGTTGGGGCCCGGCGTGCCGCAAGTGATGAGGGCAAAGCCCGCCAGGGGAAGCAACCAGTTCAGATCCATCTCAACCTCTTGATGATGCAGGGCGCCGACTCGGCGACAAGCCTTCTAATATGCAGAGCCGGTGCCCGTCAGACAAGGCCGCAAATGCACTTTCTTCGCATCTTTATACGGCCCCTGGCAGCACTCAGTACCAGAGCATCACCACGCAGAGCGCGGTCAGCGCCCCCAGGCTGCCGTTGAGCCGGCGCCAGCCTCTGTCAGAGTTGATCCAGCGGCTGAGCTGATGACCGAACAGCACCCAGGCAAAACAGACTGGCAATCCGGCCATGGGGAAGACGGCCATGATGCCCCACAGACTCGGCCAGTAAGCACTGCCTGGCAGACTGAACAGACTGATGGCGGAGATGCCCATCATCCAGGCCTTGGGATTGAGAAACTGGAAGCCCAGCCCCTCCAGCAGGGTCAGCGGGCGTGAACGTCGTTCCGGATCACCGGGGGCACCGGCCACCGCAATGCGCCATGCCAGCCACAACAAATAGAGGCTGCCCAGCACCTGCAGGCTCAGCTTGAGCAGCGGCCAGCGCTCGAACAGGGGGTAGAGCCCCAGCGCCAGCACCAGTTGCAGGACTGGTTGTCCCACCACGACACCGATCAGATGGGGCAGGGTGCGACGCACCCCGAAGTTGGCGCCGGAGGCGGTCAGCATAAGGTTGTTGGGGCCCGGCGTGCCACAGGTGAGCAACGCAAAGCCAAACAGAGTGGCATACCATTCGATCGTCATCTTTGTACTCCTGAACTGCGCACATTGTATCGATACAATGTGCCACTTTTGGTTGTTATCGGGTTCAAAATCACGCTATATTGCCGATACATTTCGATCAATGGATTTATTGTCACCATGACAATCTGGACCCCGGACCTCACCCCCTTCGCCGGCCCCCTCTACCTCAAGCTGGTGAAGGCCATCGAGCAGGCCATTCAGGACGGCTCCCTGCCGCCCGAGACCCGGCTACCCACCCACAGGGCGCTGGCGGACAAGCTGGGGGTCACCGTCGGCACCGTCACCCGCGCCTATGGCGAGGCGGAGCGGCGCGGGCTGCTGGCCGCCCGGGTGGGGCACGGCACCTGGGTCAAGGGGGAGCATGAGGATCCGGCCAACGCCTGGGTGATCCGCAAGGAGGAGGGACACCGCATCGAGTTGTGGCAGAACCTGCCGGTGCAGCTGGATCGAGCCGCCATCATCCGCCCCATGCTGGCGGAAGTGGCGGACGGGGATCTCAACGCCCTGCTCGGTTATGACAAGGAAGCGGGCCAGCCCGGCCAGCGCCAGCTCTTTATCGACTGGTTGGCCGAGCAGGGGGTGGCGGGCAGCGAGGAGTATCTGCTGTTCAGCCACGGCGCCCAGCACGGCATCATGCTCTCCCTGCTGGCCACCGGCTGCGTGGGGGAGACCCTGTTCTGCGAAGGGCTCAGCTACCCCGGCATGCTGGGCAATGCCCGTCAGCTGAAGAATCAGGTGGTGGGGTTGGCGATGGACGCAGAGGGGCTGCTGCCCGACGCCCTGGAGGCGGCCTGTCGCACCCGCCGCGCCAAGCTGCTCTACCTCACCCCTACCCTGCAAAATCCCACCACCGCCACCATGAGCCTGGCGCGGCGCGAGGCCATCGTCGCCATCGCCCGTCGCCACGACCTGCTGATCATTGAGGATGACGTCAACGGCCTGCTGCCCCAGCAGCCGGTGACACCGCTGGTCAATCTGGCGCCGGAGCGGGTCATCTATCTGGGCAGCCTGGCCAAGATCGCCTGTGGCGGCCTGCGGGTCGGCTTCGTGCTGACCCCGCCGGCCCTGCGCGGCGCCTTCGCCCAGGCGATGCGACTGTCGAGCTGGATGGTGAGCCCGCTGCTCATCGAGCTGGCCTGCAAGCTGGTGAGCCAGCGCCAGATCATGCCTCTCGTAGAGCAGCAGCGGCAGATCCTGGCACGTCGCGGCGAGCTGCTGCGCCACCTGCTGCCGGGGGCCTGCTGGCAGGCGGGTTCCATGCACGCCTGGCTGCCACTGCCGGAGCCCTGGCGCAGCCAGGAGTTTGCCGAGGCCGCCAATGCCCTTGACGTCGGCGTGGCCAGCGGGGAACACTTCGCCGCCGGCCAGTTCGCCGCCCCGCAGGGCGTGCGGCTGAGCCTGAGCCAGCCGGCCACCGACGCCCGCGTCGCCGAGGGGCTGGAGCGGCTCGCCAGGCTGCTGCGCGCCGCGCCGCCCACCAATACCCTGCTATAGTCGTCAGCCCCGGCCCTGCCCATCCGTGCGCTCAAAGGAGAGCCCATGCACCCGATTCGCGCCCCCTTGTTGCTCCTCACCCTGCTGCTGGGGGGCTGCGCCGCGCCCGGCCATCAGCAGCTGGGGGCCGCGCTGAGCGGGCTGGAGGGGGAGTTGCAACGGCTGGAAGAGGAGCTGGCGGCCATGAACGGTCTGCACTACCAGAAGGCGATCGATGCCCCCCTCAGCCTGCGCCGCCGGCTGATCGCCCCCGTCCCCACGGCACAAGGGTTGCTACCGAGCCGCAGCACGCTGACAGACGGTCCCCTGCTGCGCTACGACTACCAGCTGCCGGCCGGCATGGTCAGCCTGCCCCTCGCCGAACCCTGCCTGCGCTACGAATTCGAGCTGCGCCACCTGGGCCGCCTCGGCCAGCTCGCCCTGCACTGGCAGGGGGCGGCGGGCTCAGGAGAACAACTGATCCAGCAGCGCGACTGCCCCTTCTCGGCCAAAGGCCCCGGTCTGCAGTAGGCCCGCCGCCGGCCGACCTGCCCCTATGGTCAGTTGAAAGGGGCGAAGCCATCTTGTAGCGTGCCAGCATCCCGACTCCTGCTGGAAGCGCCCATGAAACTGACTCCCCTGTGGCTGGCCCTATGCAGCCTGCCCGCCCTGGCCTGCGGCCCGGATGGCTGCGAGACGCCGCTCACCCTGCAACTGACCGCCGCCCAGTGCCACCTGAACGGGTTGCCGTTCCTCTCCCCCGACAACGACACCCGCACCAACCTGGCGCTGCTGCTGGCCGATGAGCAGGCCTTCTCGCTGCCCAAGGCGCCATTGCCGCTGCCCTTCGCCATCGAGGATCTGCTCAACCCGACCCTGCTCAACCCGGCCCTGCTCAACCCGGCCCAGGCCGAGCCGGCCCCCGCCGGGCCGGATCCCCTGCTGGCACTGGCCGCCGGTCTCGGCATCGAGCAGAGCACCACCCAGGCCGCCCTGGAGCGGGCCGCCGGCTGGAGCGAGGGGCGCTGCATCAGCAACAACCCCGTTTCTGCCGAAGCCTTCCTGCAGGCACTGGTCGACACCCCGGCGCTGGGCGCCGACGAGCGCAACCAGCTGGCCCGCCAGCGGCTGGCCATGCTGGGCCAGTGCGCCCAGCAGGTCGAAACGGCGCCAGAAGCCAAGGCCACGCCGCTGTCGGCCGCCGGTCAGGGCTTTGCCGACTACCTGGCCGCCAGCCGACTCTTCTATCAGGGGGAGTTCGCCCAGGCCGATGCGCTGTTTGCCGCCCTCGCCGGGCAGGATCAGCCCTGGCTGAAAGAGACGGCGGATTACATGCGGATCCGGGTCGCCCTCAACCAGTCCCAGCAAAGCGCCTTCGATGACTGGGGCACCCTGGATCGCAACCAGATTGACCAGGCCGCCGTGCAGCGCGCCGAGCAGTTCATCGCCGACTATCGCAGTCGCTACCCAGAGGGGCGCTATCTGGACTCCGCCAACGGGCTGCTGCGCCGGCTCGCCTGGTTCAAGGGGGACGAAGCGGCGCTGGCCAGCCTGTTCCAGCAGGCGAGCCGCCAGCCGGGCAACCCGGAGCTGCTCAACGAAATAGACCTCAAGCTGCTGATGCAGCCCGGTTTCACCGGCTCAGCCGCCATGCCGCAGCTGACCCTGGTGCAGGATCTGCGCCGGCTGCGGCTGCACGAGAGCTGGGACGAGTGGCAGCCGCTGCAAAGCGGCGAACTGGCCCAGCAGAACGCTCAGTTTGCCAGCAACCCGGCCTGGCTCGCCTATCTGCAACAGGCCGAGCGCTACTATCTGGCCAAGAATTATGCCGCCGTCATCGCCGCCGCTCCCGCCCTCGGCAAGGGGCCACTCGACAACCTGGCCTTCAGCCAGCAGGTGCTCAAGGGCATGGCGCTGGCGGCCAGTCAGGCGCTGCCTGAAGCAGAGCAGCAGTGGCGTACCCTGCTCGCCAGCCAGCCCACCCCCTTGCAGGATCAGCTGTTGCAGCTGGCACTGGCCATGACCCTGGAGCGGGCCGGCCGGCTGGAGCAGGTGTTCGCCAAGGAGAGCCCCATCCAGAGCGATCACTACCGCATTCCACTGCTGGAGTACGTGGCACCGGCCCCGCTGCTGCGCCGCATGGTGCAGGATGAGCAGGCCTCCGACACCCTGCGCCAGCGCGCCGGCCACACCCTGCGCTACAAGCAGCTGACCCACGGCGACTACCGGGGCTTCCTGCAGGATCTGGCGCTGGCTCCGCTGGCCGCCCCGTTCGACTGGCAAGGGAGCCAGGAGTATCAGTGCCCGGCGCTCACGGCGGTGGTCACCACCCTGGCGGACAACCCCCAATCGCCCAAGGCGCTCAACTGCCTCGGCGAGTTTTTCCTGAGCCAGGGGCTGGACTGGGATCCGCTCCTGCAGCGGCCGGGGGCCGACACCCTGGCGGGCAGCCGGGATCTGTTTGCCGGCCAGCAACGCAGCCGGCTCGACTGGTATCAACAGGTGATCGCCAGCCCCAAGGCCGCCAAGGAAGAGAAGGCCTACGCCCTCTACCGCGCCATCAACTGTTACGCCCCGAGCGGCAACAACAGCTGTGGCAGCCAAGAGATCCCCCTCAGCCAGCGCAAGGGCTGGTTCAACACCCTCAAACGCCAGTACGGAACGAGCCAGTGGGCCAAGCAACTCAAATATTACTGGTGATGCTGGCGCTGCTGAGCGCCGAGGCCAGCGCCGCCGTCGAGGCGAGCCACTACCGCCAGTTCTGGCTGTGGGCCGGGGTCAGGCCCCAGCCGGTGCTGCAGCAGGCGGAGCGGCTCTATCTGCATCAGGGGGAAATAGGCCCGCTCGATGCGCGCCAACCCGTGCGTTTTCAGGGGCAGGGCATAGCGCCGAGCAAGCTGCCGGTAAAAGAAATCTGGCTCGCCTATCGGGTGGAGCGACTCGACTGGGATGAGGCCCTGCTCAAGAGCCTGACCAACCAGCTGGCGGCCTGGCAGCGCAAGGGCAATGAGGTGCGCGGCGTCCAGATCGATTTTGATGCCCGCACCCACCGGCTGGCGGACTATGGCGACTTCCTGCGCCAGCTCCGCCGCCAGCTGCCCGCCGACTGCGCCATCAGCATCACCGGCCTGCTGGACTGGACCCGCACCGGCGACGTCGCCACCCTCAACGCCCTCGCCGGCGTGGTCGACGAGCTGGTGGTGCAGACCTATCGCGGCCGCCGCACCGAGCCGGGCAACGCCCGCTACCTTCAGGCGCTGACGCGGCTGACCCTGCCCTTCAAGGTGGGGCTGGTGCAGGGAGGCAAGTGGGATCAAACTTGGGAAAGCAGGCTGGCCGACTCGGCGGCCTATCGCGGCGCTGTGGTGTTTCTCATCAACCCGCCAGGTGCCTGACGCCGGGGAGGAATTGACCGCCCGCAGGCTGGCGTCGAGCGTGGTAGCTCTTTGACTCCGGCAACATGCCATACTTGTCCGTACCCTGAACCAGCCAAGGAGCGCCAAGGATGCAGATCCTCCTGATCGAAGATGATGCCATGCTCAGCACGGCCCTCTCCCGAGGGCTGAATGAGCAAGGGATCACCCCCGCCCAGCTGACCCACTGCAAGGAGCTGGCGACCCTGCCCACCCTGCTGCGCCAGCAGTCGTTCGATGTGGTCATCTGCCGCCAGTATCACCATCAGGCCCGTGAGGGGGTGCGCTTGCTGCAGGAGGCCCACTATCTGGGTCTGCTCGAACCGGGCTGCGTGCTGCTGTTGCTGGACGAGGATCACGATCAGCTGCAGTTTCCCCCTTCCGACTTCTACTTTCCGCTGCTGCTGCCCATGCCGTTCACCGCCGATCAGCTCACCGCCAGCCTGCGCGAACTGGTGCAGCTGACCGGGCTGACCCGCACCCTGCCCGCCCCGATGAAGCTCAGGGAGTGGCAGGTCAGCTGCGCCCTGTGCGAGGACCTGCTCTATCAACAACAGAAGCACCGGGAGCTGGGGCCGCTGCTGGACCGGATCAAGGGCTACATGCTGCTGCAGCAGCAGGATCACTTTCACGCCGCCCAGCACTACGCGGTCTGCACCACGGAGCACGATGCCTGGTGGCCGCGCAAGGGGTTGATCCACGCCCTGCTGGGGCTGAACAAGCTGGAGAGTGCGCGCAAGGATCTAGCCCGCAACCGGGAACGGCTGCCTGCCCCCCTGCAACTGGAGCTGGCGCTGGCCTGTCTGTTGCACGAGCGGCAATGGGAAGGGGCCTGGGACGTGCTCACCCTGCTGTTGCAAAAGCAGGCCTGGCAACCGGAGTGGCGCCAGGCGGCCATTCTGCTGGCGCTGCTGCTCAAGGACGAGGGCAAGGCGCTGGAGCAGGCCAACGCCCTCAGCCTGCGCTTCTTCGGCGATCACAAGTTCCGGGTGTCCATCGATAACTTCATCCTCAATGCCAGCCTGGCGGTGCTCTGGCACTACCCGAGCGCCGCCCGGATCAGTGCCTTACAGCAGGAGTATCGCTACCTCAGCCAGGCGGTGACCCTGCGGGCCCACGAGGAGGCCCTGCTCAAGGCGCTGATGCTGAGCCTGGACTACCGCTTCGACGAGGCCCTGTTGCTGCTCGCCAAGCACCCGCCGGAGAGCGCACGGGATCACCACCTCAACCAGCTGCTCGGCTTTGCCGTCAGCCAGTTCTGCGGCCTGCCCCACCACGCCCAGCGCTACCTGAGCCAGCTCAGCCAGTATCAGGCCAGGGTCGCCCCGGCCCCGCTGGTGCAGCAGCTGTTCAAGCAGGTCATCGGCGATTTCATGAAACAGCTGGAGCGGCGCGAGCTGCGGCTGACCTACCTGCGCCAGGAGCGGCAGCGGGCCAGTGCGGCGGGCCAGCACCAGCTGGCCGTGCAGTATGCGCTGACCCTGCAGGAGGAGTTCCCTGCCCTGCCGGGCGATGCCTGGCAACTGCTGGAGCTGCTGCAACTGTGCTGGCCGGCCGGCATGGCCGCCCCCAGGGTGGCCCTGCTGGTGGATCGGCTGGAGCGACGCCTCAACCACAGCGCCTCCTTCATGGAGCACCACGCCGAGGAGTACCACAAGACCCTGTTGCAGATCCGCTCCCACCTCAATCCCCGTCTACCCACCACGCCCCCCAACTAGGCTGGTCAGCCGGGCCGCGGTTACAGCAGCCCGCGCACCAGGATGCCAGCGATCAGCAGCGGCGCCACCAGCCGCCAGCACCAGAGCAGGCAGCCACGCAGCAGCGGCGACAGGCCATCAGGCAGCACGGACTCACCCAGTCGCCAGCCCAGCAGCAGGGTCAGCACCAGGCCGAACAGCGGCATCATCAGGTTGGAGGTGAGGTAGTCCAGCAGATCGAAAATGGTCTTGCCGAACAGGGTCAGCTCGCTCCAGGGCCCGAACGACAGGCTGACCGGAATCCCGGACGCCATGATCAGCAGGGTCAGCACCCGGCAGGCACCACGGCGCGACCAGCCCCACTCCTCGGTAGTGAAGCGCACCAGGTGCTCCAGCATGGAGATGGAGGAGGAGAGCGCCGCCACCAAGAGCAGCAGGAAGAACACCACCGCCAGCCCCTGGCCGAACGGCAGATGGTTGAACACCGCCGGCATGGTCATAAAGGTGAGCCCTGGCCCGGCAGTCGGGTCAATACCGGTGGAGGCCAGCACCGGGAAGATCATCAACCCCGCCAGCACCGAGATGAGGCTCGCCAGCGTCACCACCCAGACGCCGGAGCGCAGCACGCCCTCGCTGCTGGGCAGATAAGCACCATAGGTAGTGTGCACGCCAAGCCCGATGGAGAGGGAGAAGAAGGCCAGCCCCAGCGCGTCCAGCACGCCCTGGCCGGTCAGCATGGAGAAGTCCGGCAGCAGGAACTGGCGCACCCCGGCCATGGCGCCGGGCATGGAGAGGCCAGTCACCACCAGCAGCATCATCATCACGAACAGGGCCGGCATCATCCAGCGCAGCGCCCGCTCCACCCCCTTCTGCAGGCCTCCCTGCACGAACCACCAGGTGAGGCCGGCAAACACCAGATGGGTCAGCACCGGCCACCAGGGGTGGCTGACATAGCCGTTGAACAAGGCGGTCAGCGCCGCACCCTCGCTCAGGTTAAGCTGCCCGCTCACCGCCAGCGCTGCATAACCCACGGTCCAGCCGCCCACCACGCTGTAGAAGCTGTAGATGAAGAAGCCGCACAGGATCCCCATGTACCCCATCCAGCGCCAGTTCGGCCCCACCAACTTGTGGAAGGCACCGAGCACCCCGCGCTGGCTGCGGCTGCCGAGCAGGGTCTCCCCCACCAGCACTGCCACCCCCAGGGTGAAGCTGAACAGCAGAAACATCAGCAGGAAGGCACCGCCGCCGTTGGTGGCCGTCACATAGGGAAACTTCCAGATGGCGCCAAGGCCGATCGCCGAACCGGCGGCTGCCAGCACATGACCGATACGGGAAGACCACTGAACCTGGCTCATACAACCTCCGGGCAAGACAACATCACATCGATACTCCATGGGTAACCGCGCTGGGCGGGGCAACAAAAAAGGCCGCCTGGTGGCGACCTTTGCAATGAACATTCAGACAAACTGCGCGTGCAAGGTCACCTCTCTTGCGAGCTAAAAAATCGACCGAACAGGGCAACGCGACGTGACATGAATAATCTGATCTGAATGCTGAAAAGGGATCACAGCCTAAACCATGGAAAGAAAAATTGACACAACATGACCAAACTTTTTTTCATGTGGTCAAAAAATCTTGTTTTCACCCGGCCGGCGCCAAAAATCAGCGCCGCAGCCTCCCCGCCCACGGCCTTGAACGATAATAGTCTTAGCTTGGGCGGGTTCGGTGCAACCGGATGGGACCGACCTGCCCTGCCACTCCCTTGCGCAACATGGATGTACCGACGTGACGCACCTGACCGGATACTGGATGAAATGGCTGCTGCCCTGGCTACTGTTGCCCGGCCTGGCGCAGGCCACGCAACCCCCGCTGACCCTGCTCAGCCACGAACTGCCCCCCTTTACCCACACCAGCGACGGCAAGCTCGGCGGGCTGGCGGTGCAACTGGTGCAGGAGGCCCAGCAGGAGATGGGGGTCGACTACCCCATCAAGATCTACCCCCTCAAGCGGGCGCTGGCGCTGACCCGGGTCGAGCCCGGCTTCGCCCTGTTCGTCATTCTGCGCACGCCCCAGCGGGAGCCTCAGTTCAAGTGGGTAGGGCCGCTGTTTCTGAACCGGGTGGTGATCTACCAGACCAGGGGCAGCAAGCCGCTTACCGATCTGGCCCAGCTGCGCCAGCTGGCGCGGGTCGGCGTGCTGCTCGGCAATGCCGATGACGAGCTGCTCACCCGCGAGGGCTACACCAATCTGGTGCGCTGCCAGACCATCGAAGATGCCATCGAACGACTGATGCTCGGCAAGATAGACGCCTTCCCCATGGGGGAGCAGATAATGCCGGCCATCCTGGCCAAGATGAAGTTCTCCCCCCGCAGCGTGGTGAACTCAGGGCTGCTGCTGCAGGAACACTGGCTCTACATCGTCTTCTCGAAGAGCGAGGATGACGCCGTGATCGCCCGCTGGCAGGCGGCCATCGACAAGGTCAGGGACCGTCACCAGCAGGCGCAGCAGCCCATCCGCCAACCCTGATCACACCAGCCCGCGCACCAGGATGCCGCCGATCAGCAGCGGCGCCAGCCAGCGCCAGCAGCCCATCACCAGGGTACGCCAGTGCAGTGCCAGCCCGGCGGGCAGCGCCTGGCGCCCCAGTTTCCAACCCAGCAGCAGGGTGAGCGCCAACCCGAACATGGGCATCATCAGGTTGGAGGTGACGAAATCGAGCAGCTCGAAGATATTCTTGCCAAACAGGGTCACCTGCGCCCAGGGCCCGAACGACAGGCTGACCGGAATGCCGCCCGCCATCACCAGCGCGGTGATGAGGCCGCAGGCGGCCCGTCGTGACCAGCCCAGGCTCTCGCTGACGAAGCACTGCAGGTGTTCCAGCAGCGAGATGGCCGATGACAGCGCCGCCACCACCAGCAAGGCGAAGAACACCACCGCCAGCCCCTGGCCGAACGGCAACTGCTGGAACACCGCCGGCATGGTCATGAAGGTGAGACCCGGGCCGGAGGCGGGATCGATGCCGGTCGCCGCCAGCACCGGGAAGATCATCAAACCCGCCAGTACGGCGATGAGGCTTGCCAGCAGTACCACCCAGAGGCTGGAGCGGCCGACCCCGTCACTGGAGGGCAGGTAGGCGCCATAGGTGGTGTGAATGCCAAGGCCGATGGAGAGGGAGAAAAAGGCCAACCCCATGGCGTCGAGCACGCCGGACATGCCGAGCTTGCTGAAGTCCGGCATCAGGAAGTGGCGCACCCCGGCCATGGCGTTGGGCAGGGTCAGGCCGAAGGCCACCAGCATCAGGATCATGATGAACAGGGCCGGCATCATCCAGCGCAGGGTACGCTCCACCCCCTTCTGCACACCTCCCTGCACGAACCACCAGGTGAGCCCGGCAAACAGCAGGTGGGTCAGCACCGGCCAGAGCGGATCCCCCACATAGTCGTTGAAACGGGCGGTGAGGGCCGCGCCGTCACCGTGCTGCAGACTGCCCGCCAGCGCCATGCCGGTGTAGCCCAGGGTCCAGCCGCCCACCACGCTGTAGAAACTGTAGATGAGCAGACTGCTGAGCAGCCCCATGGCGCCGACCCAGCGCCAGCGCTTGCCCATCAGTTCACCGAAGGCCCCCACCACCCCGCGCCGGCTCAGGCTGCCGAGCAAGGTCTCCCCCATCAGCACCGCCACCCCCAGGGTGAAGCTGAACAGCAGAAACACCAGCAGGAAAGCGCCGCCGCCGTTGGCGGCCGTCACATAGGGGAACTTCCAGATAGCGCCGAGACCGACTGCGGAACCGGCGGCGGCCAGGATATAACCGAGCCGGGATGACCATTGGGACTGCTTCATAAGAACTCCAACCGTGGGGCCCGCCACAAGGGGCCCAGAATGACGCTCAGAGTACGGGTGGGGCTGCGCAATCACAACGCCGCTCATCTGGATAAAACGCGAATTGTTGGCAGCATTACCTAATTAAATTCCATTTAACGCGCAATCCTGCCAACAAATAAAAACCGGAGCAATTTTGCTCCGGTTTTACAGGATGGTGAGCCAGCGTCGGGGACTAGATCACCCCCAGCTCCCGCAGCCGCTCCATCAGGTAGCTGTGGGCGGTGTGACGCTCGGAGAGCACCACGTCCGGGCGCGGATGGAGGAACAGCGGCAAGGAGATGCGGGACTTAGCGGCGCTGCCGCCGGTCGGGTTGATGACACGGTGGGTGGTGGAGGGGTAATAGCCGTGGGAGGCCTCCTGCAACATGTCACCGATGTTGATGATGAGGGTGCCAAAATCGCACGGCACGTCCATCCACTCGCCATCGGACCCCTTCACCTGCAGGCCCGGCTCGTTGGCAGCGGGCAGTATGGTCAGCAGGTTGATGTCTTCATGGGCGGCGGCGCGGATGGCACCCGGCTCCTCGGTGCCGTCGAACGGCGGGTAGTGCAGCACCCGCAGCAGGGTCTTCTGGCTCTCTTCGATCATGGAGGAGAGCGGGCAGCTGTAGTGGGCGGCGATGTCGCTCGGGGTGTACTGCTCGACCCAGCCCAGCAGCTCGGCCGCCAGGTTGTTGGCGAGGCGGTAGTACTCCATCGCCTGCTCTTTCAGCTCCGCCGGCATCTGGCCCCAGGGGTAGAGGTGGAAGTACTCCTTGATGTCCTTCTGGCTGTGGCCCTTGGCCACCTCGGACACCGACGGCGGGAAGTAGCCGTCCTGGGTCTCGCGATTGAACAGGAAATCCTGCTTCTGCTCGCTCATGAAGAAGCGGTACCAGTTGTCATAGATGGACTGCACCAGCTCTTTCGGGATGGGGTGATTGGTCAGTACCCCGAAGCCGGTGGTCCGCAGGGATTCGGTGAAGCGCTGCGCCGCATCGGGCGAGCGGTAATCGACGGTCAGGACTTTCATTATTTTTGTTACGCGCCAGTTAAAAGATGGCGCAGTTTACCCCGTGACCGGCAACAAGGAAAGGGCGCGGGTCGCCACGCCGCCAGCCCGCGCAAATAGTGACAAACCGCTCAGAAAACGGCGCCGGCCAGCACCGTTTTTCATCCCTTGTCCTGCCCCGGCATCCTCTCTAGAATGCCCCCATCATCCCTCTCGGAGCCCGTCGTCCATGTCCCCCAAGATCCTGTTGCTGACCCTGCCTTTCCTGCTCGCCGGTTGCAGCTCGCTGTCGGAAGAAGAGTGCCGCACCATGAGCTGGTACAACCTGGGTTATCAGGACGGCGAGCAGGGCAAGACCCGGGCCGCCACCCGCGACTACGTCTCGACCTGCAGCGAATACGGCCTCAAGGTGGATGAAGCGGAGTGGAAACGGGGTTATGCCAAGGGGCTGGAGCTCTACTGCATTCCGGAGCTGGCCTACAGCAAGGGCAAGTCCGGCGCCGAGTATCAGGGCGTCTGTCCCAACGATGCCAGCTTCCTGACCCAGTACGATCGCGGCCGTCAGGAGTACCTGGTGGAAAAACAGCTCAGCGACCTCAAGAGCGACATGGAGCGGACCGAGCGCGACATCGAGACGCTGGAGCGCCAGATCCGCAACGAGAACGACAGCAAGCAGCGCGACTACTACCGCGCCCAGCGCGAGCGCGCCATCCGTCACTACGAGGGGCTGCGCCGTGACTACAACCGGATCCGCTTCCCGGATCGGGTGATCCAGTTCTCCTTCGGGAACTGACAAACCAAAAAGGGGCCGACATGGCCCCTCTCTGTTGCTGTCCCTCAGGCGGGCAATACCCAGCGCTGCAGCGCCAGCGCGATGCCGTCTTCGTTGTGATCGGCGGTGACCCGATCCGCCAGCGCCTGGATCTGTGACGCCGCGTTGCCCATGGCCACCGCCAGCCCCACCTGCTCGAACATGCTGATGTCGTTGTTGTTGTCGCCAAACGCCACCACGTTCTCCATCGGGATCCCCTCGCTCGCCGCCCACTGGGCCAGCCGGTTGCCCTTGCTGCAGCCGGGTTGCACCAGCTCCACCGCATAGGGCGCCGCCCAGTCACGGGTAAAGGGCAGCTGTTCGACCACCTCAGCCATGAAGTGATGGAGCAGGGCGGGATCCTGGTTGAACAGCTCCAGCTTCCAGACTGGCCGGCTGAGCCAGCTCGCCAGATCCTCCGCCGGCAGCAGGGAGATCTTGAGATGATCCGGCTGGGTCGCCGACCAGTAGCGCATCCTGGTCACATGCTCCTCGCAGCCGAGGTAGCCGATCCCCTCGTCGAGGTGGAACAGCGCCCCCATCTGGTGCGCCTGCACCTCCGCCAGCAGCCGGCTGAGGGGGGCCACCGCCAGCGGATCCCCGACCTGGATCTTCTCCTGCACCGGATCATAGAGGTAGGCGCCGTTGCTGCAGATGATGGGGGTGTCGAGGGCAAGCTCGTGATGGAAAGGACGGGCCGTCATGAAGTGGCGCCCCGTCACCAGCAGCACCTTGATGCCGTGGGCGCGGGCCTGGGCCAGCGCGGCCCGGGTGGCAGACGAGATCTTGTGATCCCGGGTCAGCAGGGTACCGTCCATATCCAACGCAATGGCCTGAAAACGACTCATATCACCTCCAAAATGTCGAAACGAATGAATGCAGCGCCATACCAACCCGCTTTCAACGCCATGGCCTGATAACGATTCATGCCACCGCCAAAGGCTGAACATAGCGGGGAGCACCGGGCGATCGGGCAAGCAAGGCAAAGAGCCATACCGTCCCAGAGTCGGCGCCACGATGCAAGCGCCGGTTGCCCCCTCCGCGTCGTTCTGTGATCCCGTCAGCCGGCTTCGACCTGAACGTCGAGCCGCTGCCGCCGATCCGCCGCCCGGCGCAGGCCATAGAAGCCGACAGCACAGAGCAGGCTGCACAGCGCCGCCAGATAGAAGGGCCACTCGGTGCCTGCCAGCAGCACCAGACTGCCGACCACCACCGCCAGGATCTCGCTGCCCACCGCCAGCCCGCGATAGAGCCCCATCGCTTGCCCCTGCTGCTCGGCATGGCTGCGGTTGGAGACCGCCACCGAGGTCGCCAGCTCTCCCAGACTCATGCCGATGCCGGTGGGAATAAAGGTGAGAGCCAGCCCCCACCAGTGGCCGGGCAGCACGAACATCAGCATGCCCGCCGCCATCACCAGATGGCCGACCACCCCCAGACTGCTGCCACGCCAATGACGAGCCAGACGGGAGCCCAGCCAGGATCCCAGGATCATGGGCACGCTCACCAGCACGGCGGCCTGTGCCAGCTGCACCGGATCCCAGGCCAGCCGCTCCACCAGCCAGACGTTGAAGTAGGTGAAGTAGAGCTGCACCGCGCCGTAGCTGAGCAGGGTCAGCACGAAGTAGGGCAGCAGCGCCGGTTGCAGCAGCAACTGGCGGGAAGAGAGGGCCGGTGGCGGCTGCTCACTGCAGGCCGCTGCCGGCCGATTGGGCAGCAGCCAGAGCACCAGCAGCAGATTGACCAGGGTCATGGCCACCGCCAGCCAGGCCGCCAGGCTGTAATCGCCGGACACCACGGCGGCATAGCCACCGATCATGGGGCCCACCACCCAGCCCAGGTTCATGCCGATGTTGATCCAGGCGAAGCTGCGCGCCTTGGTTTTGGCGGTGCTCATGTCGGCCGCCATGGCCTGCACGATGGCGATGTCACCGTTGAAGAAGCCCTCCACCACCCGGCTCAGCAACAGCAGCGGCAAGGAACGCCAGGCGATACCCAGCGCCATCAGGGCGTAACCCACCAGCACGCCCACCAGACAGAGGGTCAGCACCGGCTTGCGGCCATGACGATCGGAGAGCTTGCCGAGCCAGGGAGCCCCTACCAGTTGAAACAGTGGATAGAGCCCCATGATGACCCCCAGCCATACCTTGCGGCTCCAGTCCGACGCTGCCGGTGTCAGCATGCCCTGGGCCGGATCCAGCAACAGCGGCGCCAGCACCGGAGACGGCAGACTGAAGCCCGCCACCGCCAGCGTCACCGTCATCACCAATACCCACAGGCTGGCCTGCCCCTTGATCCCTTCCATGTTTGCCCCATTAAATAAAGCTATTGGTTTATTTATGTTGGCAATCAAACCAGATTAAGTAAAGCGAATTGTTGATTTAAAAAATCCCCCTCCCCATAATGCTCTTATCCATGCCAGAACCGCGGCCGCGCAAGCGACCGCACCTACCGACGATGAGAGCCTTGCCATGAATGCCAGCACCGACAAGATACTGTTTCTGCTCAAGAGCCACGGTCCACAGAGCGCCGCCGAGCTGGGAGAGCAGTTGCAGATGACCTCCATGGGTGCCCGCCAGCACCTGATGACGCTGGAGGCCGACGGCTGGGTGAGTTTCAACGACGAGGCCCGCGGGCGCGGTCGACCGGTACGGTTGTGGCATCTGACCGAGCAGGCCTGGCAACGCTTCCCCGACAGCCACAGCGAACTGACGCTGCAGCTTATCGACAACATCCAGCAGCTGTTTGGCGAAGTGGGCATGGAGCGGCTGATCGCCCAGCGGGAACTGCAGCAGCTGGCCCGCTATCAGGCCGAGCTGACCCAGCCGGCGCTGGCCGACAGGCTGGCGGCACTGACGGCGCAGCGCACGCGAGAGGGCTATATGGCGGATTATCGCCAGGAGGAGGATGGCAGCTGGCTGCTGTGGGAGAGCCACTGCCCCATCTGTGCGGCGGCGCGGGCCTGCCGGGGCTTTTGTCGCAGCGAGCTGGAGATGTTTCGCCGCTTGCTGGCGCCGGCCGGGGTGGAACGGGAGCAGTATCTGCTGGAGGGGGATCACCGCTGCCTCTATCGCATCAGGCCGCAGCCCTGATCCGCAAACGCCAGAAACAACAAAGCAGGCGCCGGGATGCCTGCTTTGTTGCCTTCGGGGAGGGGATGCTCTCGTTCCAGCCCGTCGTTGCCCGATAAGGTGAGACGGCTGATGGGGTTGTTGACCCGGTAAGGTCCTTCACCACAGAGACCGGGTTGAGTTTCTGTCTTGCCACCGGAAGATGTAACCATGGTATCCCTGCCGGCCCGGTGAGTGGTTGCGAAGTAGCATGTATTTTCAGTTGTTTTTGCAATAGTTCACCCTTAATCTAAGAAAAGTGAATTAGTAATTGCAACGAGGAACGGAGAATGCTGAAACTTGATCGCATAGACAGGCATATTCTGGAGTTGATGCAGGAGAATGGCCGCATCAGCAACCTGGAGCTGGCCGAGCTGGTCGGGCTCTCCCCCTCCCCCTGCTCCCGCCGGGTCAAGGCGCTGGAGGATGCCGGTCTCATCGACACCCACGTCACCCTGCTCAACGCCCGCCAGCTGGGGCTGACCCTCACCGCCTACATTCACATCTCCATGGACCGGCACACCCCGGAGCGGTTCGAAAATTTTGACCGCGCCATCAGTGAGCTGCCCGAAGTGCTCGAGTGTGACCTCATCACCGGCAACGACGCCGACTACCAGCTCAAGGTGGTGGTGCGGGACATGGAACACTACCAGCACTTCCTGCTGGACAAGCTGACCCACATTCCGGGGGTGACCGGGGTGCGCTCCAGCTTCGTGCTGCGCCGGATCAAGCACAAGACGGCGCTGCCACTCAACCATCTGGGCTGACCGCCGGCCCTGATCATCGGATCAGGGCGGATAAAAGAAGAGGAGGCCAGTGGCCTCCTCTTCTTTATATCTGCAGTCAGCGACCTGTACTCAGACCGCTACCTGGCTGACATCCTGTACCTGCAACAGCCAGCCGGCCTGCTCCTGCTGGGGCTCGCCGCTGACCCGCAGCCGCTCGCCGGTCGGCACCCACTGCCCCTGGGGCAGGGAGACCAGCAGGCTCTCGCTGCCGTTGTCGAACAGCCAGCGATCTTCACCCAGCGACTCGATCAGATAACCTTCCATCTCCACTCTGGACTCGGCTTGCCAGGATGGCGCAACGGAATCACGGCTCTCGATGAAATCCCCCTGAACACCAAAACTGGCCAGCCCCCACAGAATGGAGAGCCCAACCAACGATGATTGCATCTCGTCTCTCCTCTTTTGGAACTGTAGGGCCAGTATGGGAAGAGAAAACTGAGCGCACCATGAACAAGATGGCAAAGTGCCGACGGGATCGCGAAAAAAACCGGCCAGTCGGCCGGTTGTGTCATTTTATGGCGCCTGGATCACACTATTTGGCGGCTTCCTCTGCCATCCGTGCGGCTCTTGGCTTATTCGTCCACATGGCAACACCGCGATGATCCGCGCAGATCCCCTCCTCCACCACGGCCCGCACCCGGGTACCGTCCTTGCAGATAGCCTGCCAGGCATCGGCATCGTCGATGGCCATCGAAGGGGCATGGGAACTGGCACTGCAGGCGGTCAGCAACAGGGCAAACAGGGGCAACAGGAGTTTCATGGGTGGATCCTCAGGCTGGATGGATGGGCCGCACTCAGCGCCCCAGTTGCGCCGAGATGCGATCGCAGAGCTGCTTGAGCTGGGCCAGTTCAGCATCGGCCAGATCCACCTGATTGCGCAAGTTGTCCGCCAGACAGCATTCCCTCACCTCCTGCTGCAGCTGACGCCCCGCCTCGGTCAGGCCGATGCATTTTTGCCGCTCATCCTCGCTGGAGACTGTGCGGGTCAACCAGCCCTTGCTCTCCAGCCGCTTGACGATGGGGGTCAGAGTGCCCGCATCCAGCCCGGTCTCCTGACCGATCTCCTTGAGGCTGACCTCGTCCCGCGCCCACAGCGACAGCATCACCAGATACTGGGTGTAGGTGAGATCCAGCTTGTCCAGCAGCGGCCGATAGGCCCGCATCACCGCGTTGGAGGCGCTGTAGAGGGCAAAACAGACCTGCTTTTTCAATTCACTCATGGGGCACCTCGCTGACGACTGGGGCCAGTATACCCCAGGAAAATCGGGGGTCGAATAATTTGCACACAAAATAGTTGTCAGCCCGTATTTTCGGGATTAGTCTGGATTTATTTTGCACACAAACAAAATCAGAGACCCCGACATGAAGACGCTCTATCGCACTCAAGCCATCGCCCAGGCCGGCCGCAACTGTGAAGTTCACACCCAGGACAACAGCCTGCAGCTGGCACTGGCCCTACCGACCGCCCTCGGCGGCAATGGCAAGGGCAACAACCCGGAACAGCTGCTGGCCGCCGGTTATGCCGCCTGCTTCTCCAATGCGCTGATCCACGTGGCCCACAAACTCGGCGCGCCCCTCTCCACTGCTCCCGTCACCGCCGGGGTCGAATTGCTGGCGCTGGACGATGGCCGCTTCAACTTCGCCATCACGCTGGACGTAGCGCTCGCCGCGACCCAACCTGAACAGGCGGCGCAGGCCGAGCAGATAGTGCGGCTAGCCCACCAAACCTGCCCCTTCTCCAACGCCATGCGGGGCAATGTGGTCACCCGGCTGCTGCTCAACGGCGCCCCGCTGGATGAAACGGCGTGAACCCGTTCAACCTCAATCCCTTGGAAATAGCCATGCTGGCGACTCGCAGGTTGCCAACCCCTCTCACCCTGGAGAAAAAACCATGAATCAGTCCAGCCATCAGATCCAGCTGCTGCGTCGCCCGGTCGGCCTGCCCAGTCTGGCCGATTTCACCCTGACCGAAGTGACCCTGCCCGATCTGCAAGAAGGAGAGGTGCAGGTCGCCAACCAGTGGCTGTCGGTGGACCCCTACATGCGCGGTCGCATGAGCGAAGCCAAGAGCTATGTGCCCCCCTTCCCCCTCAACGGCCCCCTCGATGGCGGCGCCATCGGCGTGGTGGAAGCCTCCCGTCACCCGGACTTCGCGGTGGGCGACCGGGTAAGCAGCATGCAGGGCTGGCGCGATCGCTTCGTCGCCAATGGCGCCCAGCTGACCAGACTGCCCGACACCCGCTTGCCACCCCAGCTCTTTCTCGGCGCCCTCGGCATGCCGGGCATGACCGCCTGGACCGGGCTCAACCGCATCGCCAAACTGCAGGCCGGGGAAACCGTGCTGGTGTCGGCCGCCTCCGGCGCCGTCGGCACCATGGCAGTCCAGCTCGCCAAACGGGCGGGGGCCCGTGTCATCGGCTCCACCGGGTCGGCCGACAAGGTGGCCTACCTCAAGAGCCTGGGGGCCGACGAGGTGATCAACTACCGGGCAACCCCGGACCTCGATGCCGAGCTGGCCCGGCTGGCGCCGGAGGGGATCCACGTCTACTTCGAGAACGTGGGGGGGGCCATGCTGGACGCTGCCCTCAACCACATGGTGGTACACGGTCGCATCGTGATGTGCGGCCTCATCGAGCAGTACAACGGCCAGAGCGAGGCGAGCGGCCCGCGCAACCTCTCCCAGGTGATCCGCAAGCGCATCCTGATGCAGGGGCTGCTGGTTTCCGATCACTGGCAGCACTACGGGGAGTTCCTGGCCGAGGCCATACCGGCCCTCGAGGCGGGCGCCCTGCAGACCGAAGAGACCGTCTATCAGGGGCTCGCCAGCATGCCGCAGGCCTTCATCGGGCTGTTCGAGGGGCGCAACACCGGCAAGATGCTGGTCAAGCTGGCGTGATCCGCAGCACTGGCACCTGACACCGCAGACTGCTTGCATGACGGGCCCATCCGCCCTAAGGTGGGCCCGTTTTTTATGGTGCAATTCGCAGTTTGTGCAAGGAGCCGCTCATGGGTTCCCTGCTTGTCTCGCGTCATCCCAGCAAGGAGCCCTTCTTATGTCTACCCCCTATCCCCGCGTCGGTGTCGGCGTAATCCTCACCAACCGCCAGGGCCAGGTGCTGCTTGGCAAACGCAAGGGCAGCCACGCCCCCTACTGGTCCATCGCCGGCGGTCATCTGGAGCTGGGAGAGACGTTCGAATCGGCAGCGATCCGGGAGGTGGCCGAGGAGACCGGTTTTCAGATCAGCAACCCCAGCGTCATCGCCGTCACCAACAACCTGGAGACCTGGCGTGAGAGCGGCCTGCACTATGTTTCGGTCACCCTGCTGGCCGAGGTAGAGGGAGAGCCCCAGCTGCTGGAGCCGGAGAAGTGCGAAGGTTGGGTCTGGTGCGACCCGCGCAATCTGCCGGAGCCCCACTTCGATGCCAGCCGCCAGTCCATCGCCTGCTGGCTGGCGAATCGTTGCTACCTGCCGACCTCGAGCCAGCCGGCCCCATAAGCCATCGCCTGCTGGCTGGCGAATCGTTGCTACCTGCCGACCTCGAGCCAGCCGGTCCCATAAGCCATCGCCTGCTGGCTTGCTGGCCGTTGCTATCTGCCACAACCAGGCCAGCCGATGGAGTGACCTGCGGCTGACAAGGTGCGGCTACCTGCTAGCAGCCCCCTGATTTGTCATAAAAAAGTCACCGCTTTGTCATATCATCGGGGTCGATGATGACAACGAGGGAGTGAGGACGTGGGGCAGGTGTTTATTCAGTTTTTATGGTTGGGCTGTGTCAGCTTCGGCGGACCCGCCGCCCATATCGGCTACTTCCAGCGCACCTTCGTCGAGCGGCTGGGCTGGCTGACCCAGGCCGAATTCGCCCAGTCGCTGGCCCTCTGCCAGCTGCTGCCGGGCCCCGCCTCCAGCCAGCTCGGCTTTGCCATCGGCCGCCAGCGAGCCGGGCTCGCTGGGGCACTGGCCGCCTTCGCCGGTTTCACCCTCCCCTCCTTTCTGCTGTTGCTGGCCGCCGCCATCGGTCTGGGCCAGCTCGGCAACAATGTCTGGCTCTATGCCGCCCTGCACGGCCTCAAGCTGCTGGCGCTGGTGGTGGTCGCCGATGCGGTGCTCACCATGAGCCGCCAGTTCTGCAAGACGACGCGCAATCAGGGGATCATGGTCGCCACCGCGGCCGCCCTCTGGTGGCAGCCCGGCCTGCTCACCCAGCTCGTCATGCTGGCGGGCGCCGCCCTGCTCTGTGCCCGCGTCGGCACGCCGCAAACTACGGACCCACAGCCCTCACCCGCTCAGTCCATGCCTGTGCATCAACCCCACTGGCCCACCCTGCTGCTGTTTGCCCTGCTGTTTGTCGGCCTGCCACTGCTGGGGGGCCCCGTCGGCCAGCTGATCGCCGACTTCTACCGGGCTGGCAGCCTGGTGTTTGGCGGCGGTCACGTGGTGCTGCCCCTGCTGGCGGAGAGCGTGGGCCACACCCTCAGCCAGCAGCAGTTCCTGACCGGTTACAGTCTGGCCCAGCTGGTGCCGGGCCCCATGTTTACCCTGGCGACCTATCTCGGCGCCCAGTTGCTGCCGGCCACCCCAGTGGGCGGCGCCCTGCTGGCGACCCTGGCGCTGTTTCTGCCCGGCTTTTTGCTGCTGTGGGCCATGGGCCCCTGCTGGCAGAGCTGGCTGGCCCGCCCTCGCCTCGCCGGCGCCGTGGCCGGCATCAACGCCGCCGTGGTGGGTCTACTGCTGGCGGCGCTCTATCAGCCGGTCTGGCAGAGCGCCGTGCTGGCCCCCACCGACCTGGCACTGGCCGCCATCGGCTTCTACCTGCTGCGGGGACTCAAGCTGCCCATTCTGGCGCTGGCCACCCTGCTGGTGGTCGCCACCCTGCTGCTGGCCTGATAGGCCCAGGCTGCGGCCACAAAGAAACGGCCCCCTGCCGAGGCAGGGGGCCGTTTTTGCATGCATGCCGGGCGCCAGACTCAGGACTCGGGATCGAAATCCAGACTCAGGCTGTTGACGCAGTAGCGCTGACCGGTTTCGGTCGGCCCGTCCGGGAAGACGTGGCCGAGGTGGGAGCCGCACTGGCTGCAGGTGATCTCCACCCGCTTCATGCCGTGGCTGCCATCCTCGGTGTAGGTCACGGTCCCCTCGATGGCCCGATCGAACGAGGGCCAGCCGCAGCCCGAGTCAAACTTGGCATCCGAGTGGAACAGCACCTGCTTGCAGCAGACGCACAGGTAGTCGCCACTCTTGCGGTTGTGGAGCAGGGCGCCGCTGTAGGGACGCTCCGTGCCCTTCTCCCAGCAGACGTGATACTGCTCGGCGCTCAACTGCCGGCGCCACTGCTCGGGGTTGGGGGTGTTGCCGCTCATACTGACTCCTTGCCGTGAATATCGCTGCCCAGCATACCCAGTCAGGGCGCCGCGCTCTACCCCGCCAGCGGGAACTGTGATCCGCTTGGCAACACGACGGCAACATCCGGGGTGGCGACCACCCCCTCCTCGGCCAGCGCCACCGCACTCAGGGCGACCCGCTCCAGCAGCTTGAGGGAGTGGGCCCGGCCCACCGCCACCTGCCGCTTGATGTCATCGGGCAGGAACGGCAGCCCGTCGTTGGTGGCGGTGTCGATGGTCTGGATCCACTCCAGCCCCTCACCCGGCGGCGGCAGACGGAACTGGATGTCGTAGTCGCTGGCGTTGAACAGCACGTACCAGCGCTCACCGCCGCAGTCGATCATGCCGATGTCCATGGCGAACGCCTGCCCCATGGGGGCGTGCCAGTCCTGATCGGTGAGCTGATGGCCGTCCGGGTGATACCAGTTGACCTGATGGCAGCTGCTGGGGGCGCCGTTCCAGCTGTCATCGCTCAACTGCAGGTTGGAGAAGACGGTGGACTCCGCCCGCAGCGCCAGCATCTGCTGGGTGAAGGCGAGCAGCCGCTCATCCTCCGGCCGCCACTGCCAGTTGACCCAGCTGATCTGGTTGTCCTGGCAGTAGGCGTTGTTGTTGCCGAGCTGGCTGCGGCCCATCTCGTCACCGGCGAGGAAGTGCGGGGTGCCTTGCGACAGCAGCAGGGTGGCGATCAGGTTGCGCTTCTGCTGCTGGCGCAGGTTGTTGACCCGCGGATCCAGGGTCGGCCCCTCGACGCCATGGTTGTTGGAGAGGTTGTTGCCATGGCCGTCCCGGTTGTCCTCGCCGTTGGCCTGGTTGTGGCGCTGGTTGTAGGAGACCAGATCCTCCAGGGTGAAGCCGTCGTGATAGCAGAGGTAGTTGACGCTGGTATGGGGGGAGCGCCAGTTCTTCGGGAACAGATCCCGCGAGCCCACCAGCCGGGTGGCAAAGTCCCCCATCTTGCCCGCATCGCCGCGCCAGAAGGCGCGCACCGTGTCGCGGTAGCGGTCGTTGATTTCCAGCCACTGGCTCGGGAACTGGCCGAGCCGATAGCCGAACGGGCCGATATCCCAGGGCTCGGCGATGAGCTTGACCCGCGCCAGCACGGGGTCTGCCATCATGGCCTTGAAGAAGGCCCCCATGGGGTCGAACTCGCCCGCTTCGCGCGCCAGGGTGACCGCCAGATCGAAACGAAAGCCATCCACCTGCATCTCGGTGACCCAGTAGCGCAGGGCGTCGAGCACCAGCCGCAGACTGTTGGGGTGATCCAGATTGACGCTGTTGCCGCAGCCGGTGACGTTGGCGTGGCGAGTGTAATCGGGGCCGTGAGCCCCCGCCTCGAAGGCGTAGTAACCGGCGTTGTCAAAGCCTTTGAAGGAGAGCATGGGGCCGTCGAAGCCCGACTCCGCGGTGTGGTTATAGACCACATCCAGGATCACCTCGAGCCCGGCCTTGTGCAGCTCGCGCACCATGGTCTTGAACTCGGTCACCGCCTCTTGCGCCGCATAGCGCGGCTCGGGGGCGAAGAAGGCGATGGGGTTGTAGCCCCAGTAGTTGGTCAGCCCCAGCTGCTCGAGTCTGGGCTCGGACATGAAGGCCGCCACCGGCATCAACTGCACCGAGGTGATGCCGAGGGACTTCAAGTGTTCGATGATGAGCGGGTGGCAGATGCCCAGATAGGTGCCGCGCAGCTCGCTCGGCACCCCCTGATGCTGACGGGTGAAGCCCTTGACGTGGGTTTCATAGATGACGGTGCGGGCCGGCTCGATGGCGGGCTTGCCCACTCCCTGCCAGTCGAAGGCATCGTCCACCACCACGGATTTGGCCACCATGGCCGCACTGTCACCCTGATAGAGGGCATCATCCCAGTGGGTCGGGCGACTGAGCGCCTTGGCATAGGGGTCGATCAGCAGCTTGTCCGGGTCGAACAGCATCCCCTCCTGGGAGATGCCGTGCACCCGGTAGCCGTAGCGCTGACCGGCCTTGACGCCGCGCACATGGCCGAAGCGGTACTGGCCGCGCCGGCCGGGCAGCTCAAGGCGAGCCAGCTCCCGCTCCTGCTCGTCGAACAGGCAGAGCTCCACCTTGTCCGATTGCGGCGCCCAGACGCAGAAGTGACAACCCGTCTCGTCGAGCAGGGCCCCCAGCGGATGGTCCTGCCCCTTTTCCATTGCGAACATCAAGACTCCTGTTTGATGAACAAGGTCGCGAGCGGCGGCAGATCCAGCACTATGCTGTACGCCATCCCCTGCCAGGGGGTCGGCTCGGCGACAAAGACCAGACCCACATCATAGTTGCTGCCCCAGTAATGCTCGCTGTCGGTGTTGAGCACCACCCGGTAGTGACCGGCCGCCGGCACCCCGAGCCGATAGGCAAGCCGCGGCACCGGCGTGAAGTTGCAGGCCACCACCAGCGGGTTGGCCCCCTGCTTGTCGGCCCGCAGCCAGGCAAAGATGCTGTTGTCGGCGTCGTTGTGATCCAGCCAGCGGAAGCCGTTTGGCTCATAATCCGCCTGATACAAGGCAGGTTCATGACGGTAGAGATGGTTGAGATCGTGGATCAGCCGCTGCTGGCCACCGTGCTTGGGATACTGCAGCAGGTGCCAGGGCAGCTGGGCATCGTGATTCCACTCGTTGCTCTGGGCGATCTCGGTGCCCATGAAGTTGAGCTTCTTGCCGGGATGGGCATACATGAAGCCCATGTAGGCGCGCAGGTTGGCCGCCTGCTGCCACTCGTCCCCCGGCATCTTGTAGAGCATGGAGTGCTTGCCGTGCACCACCTCGTCGTGGGAGAGCGACAGAATGAAGTTCTCGTCATAGTGATACACCATGGAGAAGGTCATGTCGTTGTGGTGGTAGCGACGGTGAATGGGCTCTTTCTGCATGTAGGTGAGGGTGTCGTGCATCCAGCCCATATTCCACTTGAAGCCAAAACCCAGGCCCCCCAGGAAGGTGGGACGGGAGACCCCGGCAAAGGCGGTGGACTCCTCGGCGATGGTCATGGCGTGGGGGTACTTGCCGTACACCTCCTCGTTGGTCCACTTGAGCAGACTGATCGCCTCGTAGTTGTGGTTGCCGCCATCGACGTTGGGCACCCACTCGCCGGCGTTGCGCGAATAGTCCAGATAGAGCATGGAGGCGACCGCATCCACCCGCAGGCCGTCGACGTGGAACTTGTCGAGCCAGAACAGGGCGCTGGCCACCAGGAACTGGCGCACCGTATTGCGACCGAAGTCGTAGATGTAGGAGTTCCAGTCAGGGTGCCAGCCGCGGCGCGGATCCTCGTACTCGTAGAGCGGAGTGCCGTCGAAGCGGGCCAGACCGTGGGCATCGGACGGGAAGTGGGCGGGCACCCAGTCAAGGATGACGCCGATGCCGGCCTGGTGGCACTGGTCGACGAAGTATTTGAAATCATCAGCCGTGCCGTAGCGGCTGGTGGGCGAGAACATGCCCACCGGCTGGTAGCCCCAGGAGCCGCTGAACGGGTGTTCGGAGACCGGCAGCAGCTCGATGTGGGTGTACTCCATCCCCTTGACGTAATCCACCAGTTCCACCGCCAGTTCGCGCCAGCTCAGGCTGTCGCCGTTGGGGTGACGTTTCCAGGAGCCGACGTGCAGCTCGTAGATGGAGAGCGGCTGCTCGCGCTTGTCGTTGAGCTGGCTCTCGCGCCAGGCGGCATCCTGCCACTGGTACTGGTCGTGGTCATAAACCACGGAGGCGAACGAGGGGTACTGCTCGCAGTAGAAACCGACCGGGTCGCTCTTGTGCGGCAGCCGGTTGCCCGCCGGGTCTTTCAGTTCAAACTTGTAGCGATCCCCGGCCTTGAGGCCCGGCACGAACAGCACCCAGTGACCGCACTGGCTGCGCTGCATCGGGTGGCGGCGGCCATCCCAGAAGTTGAAATCGCCGATCAGGCTCACCGCGGTGGCGCTCGGCGCATAGACCGCAAAACGCACCCCCTCCACTTGCTGATCCAGGTGCTCCACGGTGCGCAGCTGGGCACCGAGCGTGTGGTAGAGGTTTTCCGGCTGGTAGGTGAGTTCCGCCAACCCGGCCCAGCCCGCATCCTGGAACTGGTAGGGATCGATGACCTCGACGGTGGCATCTGGGTAGTCGGCAAGCAACTGGTAGGGGAAGGGATTTTTACGGCGGGTGAAAACAGTTTCAAAGAGGCCCGAATCATCGGTGGGCGCCAGGGTGGCAACAATCTTGCCCGACTTGAGATCCCTGACCCGTACGGCCTGGGCATCGGGTAACCAGACGGTCAGCTTGAGGCCGGGCCCATCCGGATTGGCCTGCAGGCCTAAGTGGGAGAAGGGATCGGAACAGCGGGCTGCAACCAAACGTTCAACGAGCATCGAGATTTCCTTTCATAGCTGAGCATCCGCTCCGGCCTGGGCCGAAGCGGATGTAAGTGAGTCACGTTTTGTCGGCAGTGGCTCAACGACTGGCCTCGTCACGGGCCTGGCTCATCTTGCCTGCCAGCGCCTTGAGCGCCTCATTGGCAAAAATATCCTCCAGATCGGTAGACAGCTTGCGGCGCCAGTTCGGGTACTCGTAACTGGTGCCCGGTACGTTGACCGGCTTGTCCATCTCCAGCCAATCCTCCAGCTGGGTGCTGAACAGGGCGCAGCTGCCGCGAGACATGTGCAGTTGCAGACCGTGGTTGAGCTCGGTGTTCATGCCGACCCAGTTCACGTCGTGGCTGATGTTGCCGGAGATCACCCCGTGGCCGTGCAGGCTGTCGAGGATCCGCTGTTTGGCCTGGTGGCGATCAGCATACAGGGTCTTGAGTACGTCTTCATCCGGATACAAGCCCAGCTCGCGCCCCAGCGCCAGATCGTCGCAATGCCAGAAACCCTTGAGGGTCGGCATGTCGTGGGTGGTCAGCGCCGACATCGCCTGCTCGGCATAGTGAGCCGGAGAGATGAAGCCGCCATCGGCCTTGGAGCGCTCGAAGAAGAACACCTTGTAGGAGTGGACGCCGTTCTCTTTCAGGGTCACGTCGATCCCCTCCGGCACGGTACCGAGATCCTCGCCGATCAGCAGACACTGATTGCGGTGGGACTCGAGGGCCAGGATGCCGAGCAGATCGTTGACCGGGTAATAGATGTAGGCGCCCTTGGCGGCCGACTCTCCGGGCGGCACCCACCACAGCCGTAGCAAGGCCATCACGTGGTCGATGCGCAGCGCGCCGCAGGAGCGCATGTTGGCACGGAACAGATCCACCATCGGCTGGTAGGCCGCCTCGAACAGCTGGTTCGGGTTCATGGGGGGCAGGCCCCAGTTCTGGCCAAGCGGACCCAGAATATCGGGCGGCGCACCGACCGAGGCTTTCGGGCAGTAGAGATCCCGGTTGGCCCAGATCTCGGTGGAGCCTTCGGAGACGCCCACCGCCAGATCGCGGTAGATCCCCATCACCATGCCGGCCGCCTTGGCACGGGCGTCGGCACGGGCCAGCTGCTCATCGGCCAGGAACTGCAGATAGAGGTAAAAATTCACATCCTGGCTGTGCTCGGCCATCCAGGCTGCCACTTCGAGATTGTGGTAGTCACGGAACGGCTCCGGCCACACCGGCCAACCCCAGGCATTCTCGCCTTTGGCATAGAAGTGGGCTTGCAGGGCATCGAAGGCGGCCTGTTGCTGCAGGCTGTCGCCACCGGCGGCAACGAAGGCATCAAAGGCGGCCTGACGCTCGGCGCTCAGGCTGGCCTGGTCAAACACCTGACGCAGCATGCCGAGTTTGGTCTCGACGACGCCGGTGTAATCCACGTTGCCCTTGGCACGCAGCTCACTCAGATGCTGCTGGAAGGCGGGGTTCGCCACCTCGGCCTTGAGCCGGGCATTGGCCAGAAATTCGGGCACCGCTTCCACATCGATGTAGGCCACGTTGAGCCAACGCCGGGACGAGGGACTGTAAGGGCTGGCGCTCTCCGGGTTGGCCGGATAGAGGGCATGAATCGGGTTGAGACCGACGAAGTGAGCGCCCCAGGCGGCCATCTTCTCGACCAGCTGGCCCAGATCGCTGAAATCGCCGATGCCCCAGTTGTGGCGGCTGCGCAGGCAGTAGAGCTGCACACTCGGGCCCCACACCTTGCGGCCATTGGCGATGGGAGGCTGCTTGTAGCACGCCTTGGGCGCGACGATGAGGCGCATGCTGGCGAGCGGCTCGTCGTTGCCCTCCTCCAGCAGGATCAGATCGTGATAACCCAGCTCGGGCTGCACAGCCAGGGCCACGCGATAGGCCTGGCACTCCATCTCTTCGAATTCGGCCACGCCGACCAGCTCGCCGTCGATGGGGGTGAGCTGACCGGACAACAAGCCGCCCTGTTCCAGCTTGAGCTGCCAGCTGAGGGCGTCGTTGACGAATTCGATGGGCAGACGAACTTCGAGGGTAATGGGCTCGCCGCTGCGGACCACCATCACGGGATCCAGCGCACGCAGCCAGTGCTGGCGGTGCTCCTGCTCAAGCTGCTCGGTCAGGGCGGCCTCGTCATCGACGCGGTAACCCATGGCGCCCAGCATGGCGGCCTTGCTCTCTTCGGATACCTGAGCCGGGTGGCCCCAGGCATCAACATACTCGCTGGCGATACCTTTGGCGGCAGCCAGCTGTTCAATCAGGGTGGTCATAGTTTGAGAATTCCCGCTGTGGATTCTATCTATACTATTTTGATTAATTTTTATGGGTGGTACTTGAACAGTGGCTCTATGGGCCATGCTAAACCGCGCACATTTTTACACATCTGCCTGGCTGGTTGTGTGACCGAGCAGGCACTATTGTTGATAACCGCACCGCCAGGAGATAGATAGTTATTTCGACAAAAGCTGGTAGTCAGTTACATAAACAGAAAATAAATTTCACAGTTTTTCATGATATAGCGCAATTTCAGACAGATTGTTGGTTGACTCACGGGGGAGTTCTAGTAAATTTACAAACGGAATTTTCTTTGACTACTGAACAGTTAGGTAACCAATTATGACTATCAAAGTAGGTATTAACGGTTTTGGCCGCATCGGCCGTTTCGTCTTCCGTCTGGCCGCTGAGCGTTCTGACATCGAAGTGGTTGGTATCAACGATCTGATCGACGTTGACTACATGGCCTACATGCTGAAGTACGACTCCACTCACGGCCGCTTCAAGGGCACCGTTGAAGTCAAAGACGGCAACCTGGTTGTCAACGGCAAAACCGTACGTGTTACCGCTGAGCGTGACCCGGCCAACCTGAAATGGGGCGAAATCGGTGTTGACGTTGTTGCCGAAGCTACCGGTCTGTTCCTGACCGACGAGACTGCTCGCAAGCACATCGCTGCCGGCGCCAAGAAAGTCGTTCTGACCGGTCCGTCCAAAGACGCTACCCCGATGTTCGTAATGGGCGTTAACGACGCTACCTATGCTGGCCAGGACATCGTTTCCAACGCTTCCTGCACCACCAACTGCCTGGCTCCGATCGCCAAGGTTCTGAACGATACCTTCGGTATCGAATCCGGCCTGATGACCACCGTTCACGCTACCACTGCTACCCAGAAGACCGTTGATGGTCCGTCCGCCAAAGACTGGCGCGGTGGCCGCGGTGCGGCTCAGAACATCATCCCGTCCTCTACCGGTGCTGCCAAGGCTGTTGGCGTGGTTATCCCGGAACTGAAAGGCCTGCTGACCGGTATGGCTTTCCGCGTTCCGACTCCGGACGTGTCTGTTGTTGACCTGACCGTCAACCTGAAGAAAGCTGCCACCTACGCAGAAATCTGCGAAGCGATGAAAGCTGCTTCCGAAGGCGCCATGAAGGGCGTTCTGGGCTACACCGAAGACGAAGTGGTTTCTACCGACTTCCTGGGTGAGCGTCAGACCTCCGTATTCGACGCCAAGGCTGGTATCCAGCTGAACGACAAATTCGTTAAAGTTGTATCCTGGTACGACAACGAAATGGGCTACTCCAGCAAAGTTCTGGACCTGATCGCTCACATCTCCAAGTAATTTGGGATACGCAATCAAGTAGCTTGAAAAAGGCGGCCATGGGCCGCCTTTTTGTATTCTGGACCGGGATTTTTCCAACCCTCTCTTCTGAATGTGCGCGAGCACAGGAGTCCTCATGCAACCGACACGCTCTCTGACTGCCCACTGTACCCTCAGCCACCACCCGGCTGGCCAACCCCTGCTGACCGTCGACAACGGCTACGCCAAGGCAGAAATCAGCCTGTTTGGCGCCCACGTGCTCAGCTACCAGCGTCACGACGAACCCGCCTCCATCTGGCTCAGCGACAAGGCGGTGCTGGATGGCAGCAAACCCATCCGCGGCGGCATTCCCCTCTGCTGGCCCTGGTTCGGCCCGGCTCCTGCCCGCGTCGGCAGCGGCAAGCCCTCCCACGGCTTTGCCCGCACCAGCCTGTGGACGCTGGACGGTGTCTCCGATCACGGTGACGGTACGCTCGTCCACCTGTCTCTGCGTGACAACGAGGCAACCCGCCAGCTCTGGCCTCATGCCTTCGAGCTGGAGCTGGACGTGCTGGTCGGCAAGGAGCTGGCCCTGGTGCTGACCACCCGCAACACCGGCAAAGCGCCGCTCGTCTACAGCGGCGCCCTGCACACCTACCTGCAGATAAGTTCACCGGAGTCAGTGAGCGTCAGCGGCCTTGGCGAGCCCTATGCCGACAAACTGACCGGCCAGAATGGCCAGCAGCAGGGCCCTCTGACCCTGAACGGCCCGCTGGATCGGGTCTATTGGCAGCCTGCGGCGCACGTCAGCATCCAGGATGGCGAACGCGAGACCCGGGTAGTCAGCGGCAACCACGACAGCGTGGTGGTCTGGACCCCCTGGCTGGAAGGCGCCCGCGCCATGGCCGACATGAGCGATGATGGTTATCGCACCATGCTCTGCGTCGAAGCCGCCATCGCCAGCGAGGCAGGCGTGACCGTTGCACCGGATGAGGAGCACAGCTTCTCCACCGTGATCATCTGAGCTGGATGAGGTTCAGATAAATAAAGAGGGCTCCCACGGGAGCCCTCTTTGCATCTCTTTATCTTGGTGATCAGGCATTGCCCTGGGTCTTGAGCCTGAGCTCGGCGGCGAAGTTGAGCATGCGGTCGAGCGGGATCAAGGCCTTCACCCGCAGATCCTCGTCCACCAGGATCTCATGGCGCTCGGCGCCATCGGTGAGGGCCTCCTTGATGGCCACCAGGCCGTTCATCGCCATCCAGGGGCAGTGGGCGCAACTGCGGCAGGTCGCCCCATCGCCACCGGTCGGCGCCTCCACCATCTCTTTCTCCGGGCAGGCCTGCTGCATCTTGTAGAAGATGCCGCGATCGGTCGCCACGATCAGCTTCTGCTGGGGCAGCTCCTTGGCCGCCTTGATCAGCTGGCTGGTAGAGCCCACCGCATCGGCCAGCTCGATCACCGAGGCAGGGGACTCCGGGTGGACCAGCACGGCGGCATCCGGATTCTGCTCCTTCAGCTCACGCAGGGCGCGGGCCTTGAACTCGTCGTGGACGATGCAGTGGCCCTGCCAGCGCAACATCTCGGCGCCAGTCTTCTTCTCGATGTAGGCACCGAGATGACGGTCCGGGCCCCAGATGATCTTGTGACCCTGGCTGTCCAGATGTTCGACGATCTCCAGCGCGATGCTGGAGGTGACCACCCAGTCCGCCCGCGCCTTGACCGCCGCCGAGGTGTTGGCGTAGACCACCACGATATGGTCAGGATGGGCGTCGCAGAAGGCGGAGAACTGCTCGATGGGGCAACCCAGATCAAGCGAGCACTCGGCCTCCAGCGTCGGCATCAGGACTCGCTTGTGGGGGCTCAGGATCTTGGAGGTCTCTCCCATGAAGCGCACCCCGGCGACGATCAGGGTCTGCGCCTCGTGATCACGGCCAAAGCGGGCCATCTCGAGGGAGTCGCCGACGAAACCACCGGTCTCCTCCGCCAGCGCCTGGATCTCGGGATCCGTGTAGTAGTGGGCGACCAGCACCGCCTTGCGCTCCTTGAGCAGTGCCTTGATGTCTGCGATCAGGGTCGTCTTTTGCTCGGCGCTCAGGGGAAGGGGCTTGGCCGGAAACGGATAGTCCATCTCGACTACCGGCGGGACATTGTTCAGTGCATTGCTCATTGCGACTGTTCCATCAACGCTTGGAAAGGCAAAAATTATAACCAGAAGCCGCGCACAAACCCATCAACAAATCCGGTGCTGCGCAAGTGTCCGAATATACTCAAGTAATTCGTTGTCATTCTTGCCAAAGGAGTTGTCGAATGAAACAACGTTCCCTCAAAACCAAGCTGCTATTGCTCACCATGGGGCTGTTTCTCGCCAGCGGCCTCGCCATGACCCTGATGCAGTCCTCCTCGCTGAACACCCTGCGCAGCAACATCGTCAGCCAGACCCGGCAGGCGCTGGAGCAGGAAGTCTCCCGTACCCTGCAGTTCCAGGCCGAACGCTATGCGGTGCAGATCGCCGACCTGTTGCAGCAGTCCTATCAGGTGCCGCTGGGCATGGCGGCCCAGCTGGAGGGCAGCATGGCGCAGCCGGACAGGCTGCTGAGCCGCCCCCAGGTCGAGACGCTGCTTCACAGCCGACTGCAGCAAGCGGGCGGTATCAGCTCCATCTATGCCCAGTTTGAACCCGACGGGTACGACGGCCAGGATGCCAGCTGGCAGGCCGGCGCCTCCCACTCCGTCGTCGGCAAGGGCAGCCTGGAGATTTATTTCACCCGCGACCAGGGCGGCCAGATCAGCCAGCAGCCGGTGGATGCTGCCACCAGTGCCGCCAAATACGACACCTCGGTCAACGAGTTCGGCATCCGCAACAGCGAATGGTACCTGTGCGGCCGCGACACCCTGCGCCCCTGTCTGATGGAGCCCTACCTCTACGAGATAAGTCCCGGCAACAAGATGCTGATGACCAGCCTGACGGTGCCCGTTCTGAAAGCCGGCAAGTTTGCCGGCATCACCGGCGTCGACATGAACCTGCCCATCTTCCAGCAACTGGCCGAGAACCTCGGCAAGAGCCTGTATAACAACCAGGCCGAGGTCACCCTGGTCAGCAAGATAGGCCTCATCGTCGGCAGCAACCGTCACGCCGACAAGCTGGGGCGGCCGCTGACGGAAGCCGGCCTCACCGCCCCCACCGGTCAGGAGCAGGACACAGAGACCGACTTCATCCTGCAACAACCGGTCAGGATCGACGCCGCCGACACCCAGTGGTGGCTGATGCTCAAGGTGCCCAAGGCGCTGGCACTCAGCCAGGCCAACACCATCAGCAACCAGCTTGGCGACTTGCTGCAGGCCACCCAGCAGCAACAGCTGATTGCCATCGTCGTCATCACCCTGCTGGCGCTGGCGCTGCTGATCTGGTTCATCCAGACCATCACGGCCCCCCTCTCCCTCATCAGTCGCCATGTATCCCACCTCTCCAGCAACGAGGGGGACCTGACCCAGCAGATGAGGATAGACACCCACCAGGAGCTGATCGAGCTGGGCGGCCACCTCAACGCCTTCCTCGGCAAGTTGCGCGGCATGGTGCAGGGCAGCAAGCAGATCGGCCAGCAGGTGCACCAGCAGGCCCAGGGCATGAAGCAGACGGCCGACACCATGCGCAGCAGCCTGGACGAGCAGAGCCTGGAGCTGGAGAGCGTAGTCAGTGCCATGCATCAGATGAGCACCACGGCGGTCAGCGTGGCAGGCTATGCCGAGCAGGCAGCCCAGGAATCGGAGACGGCCACCCATCACATCAGCACGGCCCAGCAGACCCTGAGCCGGGCCCGCACCGAGATCCACACTCTGGTTGAAGACATGCACCTCGCCGACAAGGCCGTCGCCCAGGTGGCCCAGCGCAGTACCAACATCAGCCGCATTCTCGACGTGATCAGAGCCATTGCCGAGCAGACCAACCTGCTGGCGCTCAATGCGGCCATCGAGGCGGCGCGGGCGGGCGACATGGGGCGCGGCTTTGCCGTGGTGGCGGACGAAGTACGGGCGCTGGCCAACAAGACCCGGGAGTCCACCGACGAGATAGGTCAGCTCATTGGCAGCCTGCAGACCGAGGTCAACAGCAGCCAGCAGTTGATGAGTACCGGCATCACTCGCTCGGCCAGCACGGTGGAAGGGACGGAGCAGGCCTTTGAGGCCCTCAATCAGGTGGTCACCCAGATCCAGCAGATCCACGATCACATCAGCCAGGTGGCCACGGCGGCCGAGCAGCAGAGCGCCGTCAGCGACACCATCAACCAGAATCTGATGCGGATCGGCGACGCCGCCACCACCCTGGGGCAGGAGGCCAACGCCAGCCATCATCTGAGCGAGCAGCTGGAGCAGGCTGCGACGGCACTGGCCACCCAGCTCGAGCGACTGAGAACCTGACGCCGAACGGCCATAAAAAAAGCCCGCATTGCTGCGGGCTTTTTCAATCTGGTGGTCGTTACTGGGATCGAACCAGTGACCCCCTCCTTGTAAGGGAGGTGCTCTCCCAGCTGA